>DATCKS010000584.1:0-11926 GCA_036562265.1 Thermodesulfobacteriota bacterium
CCCTCGTTGAGCATGACGAGTCCCTCGGCCGGACCCCGGCCGACGTTCGCGAGGAGGTCGGCGGTGACGGAGAAGCCGGGGGCGAGGAACTGCCCCTTGAAGCCCGCCTGGTAGGCGTCCTTCAGGATCTGCGCCGTGTCCGGCTCGTACCCGGCGATGAGGACGACCTCCGGCCGCGACCGCACCACGCGGTCGACCTCGGCGCGATAGTTCGGCTGGTTCTCGGCGTAGGTCACCCGCTCGGCGAACTGCCCGCCGCCGGCCTCGATGCCGGCGCGGAAGGCGGCCACCATGCTGTCCGCGTAGGGCACCTGCAGTTCGAGGGCGGCGACGCGCCGCGCGCCGCGCTCGAGCGCGTACTCGGCGAACGCCCGGCCGAAGAAGGCGTCGTCCGGCTCGGTGCGGTAGACGAAGCCGCGCTTCTGGATCTCCGTGATGCGGCTGGCACCCGACGTGCTCATCTGCACGACCTTCTTCTCGATGCAGATCGGCGCGACGGCGAGCGTCTCGCCGCTCGCCCAGCTCCCGATCACGGCGACGACCCGGTTCACGTCGATGAGCTTCTTGACGCCGCGAACGGCCGCCTCGGGGTTGGTCTGCGAGTCCTCGACGAAGAGCCGGATCCGCCGGCCGAGCGGCCCGCCGGCCGCGTTGATGCGCTCGACGGCGCCCGTGATGGCCTTCTGCATCTCCGCGCCGAAGGGCCCGCCCGCCCCGGTGAGGGGGGTGAGGACGCCGATCGGGATCGGGTCCGCCGCCGCGGCGAATGCCCGAAGGGGCGATGCGCTCGCGAGCCCGGCCGCCGCCCCCGCGAGCACCGTTCGTCGAGAGACCGTCCACGTAGCCATTGCGCGCCTCCTTCCTCCCCGCCGCTTGCCGGCGACTCCCGGATGGGGTAGATGTAACCCCGTTCTGGCGAGTGGGTCAAGCTCGACTTCAAAATATTGAACACCCGCGGGAGGGGACCGATTCCGCCGATGGACGCCGCCATGGCCAGTCGCCTGCGCGAGCTTCGGCACGCGAGCGGTCTGACGCTCGCCGAGGTCGCTCGCGCCACACGCCTGTCCCCGTCGTTCGTGAGCATGGTCGAGACGGGGAAGACCGACATCTCGCTCGCGCGGCTCCTCTCGCTGGTGACCGCGTACGGGGTGACCATCCACGACCTGTTCATCGACAGCGCGCCGTCCGCCCGGCGCCGCGAGGCGCGAGTGATCCGCCGCAAAGGCTACGTGTCGGTGCCGCTCGCCGATCGGGGGGTGCGGCTCCTCCTCCTCGCGCCGGCGGCCGAGCGCCGGCTCGAGCCGGTGCTGATCGAGATCGACCCGGGGGCGGGGCTCAGCGCGCCGCTCAGGCACGAGGGGGAGGAGTTCGTGTACGTGATCGAGGGGGAGGTGGTGCTGACGGTGGGACGCCGACGCCACCGCCTCGGGCCGGGCGAGACCGCCTATTACCCATCGACGCTGCCCCACCGGTTCGCCAACCCGGGCCGGCGGCGGGCGGTGCTCCTCGGCGGCGCCACCTACTCGCCGCGGCACGTGCACGGCATCGGTCTCGGCGTCGGCGCGCCCGCTAGACCACCACGAGACGGACACCGGCGGTGAGGCCGGGGTCGAGCGGGCCGCGCGGCGCGCCCGCCCGCGCCGCGAGCGTGACGGCGAGCGGCCCGGTCGTGCCGGCCGTCGCCACGTACTCGAGCCGGTGCGGGCCGAGGGTCACCTCGAGTCCCGACCGCGTCGAGCCGCGGCCCGCGGCCGCGGCGACGACGGCGGCCGCGCGGGCGGGGTCCCGGGCGCCGATGGTGACCGCGGCGAGCCCGGTGACGCCGTTGGCGTGCGCGGCGGCGGCCGGCACGCGCGCCTCGCGCGGCGTGTCGTCCTCGATGAGGAAGGGGGCGACCCCGAGGTCGCCCGGCGGCGGGAAGGCGAGCCGCCACCGCAGCGTGTAGCCGTCGGGCCTGACCCGCGTCCAGGGGACGGGGTCGGAGTAGCGCAGGCCGGCGCGGTCGAAGGCGGCCAGGTCCGCCGCGAAGTCGGTCGTCCGCAGGCAGACGTCCACGAGCCCGCCGCCCCGCTGACTGGCGGGCCACCAGCGGTGCTCGGGGGCCGGCTCGAAGAAGGCGACGAGTTCGAGGTAGGAGCCGTCCTCGAAGGGGACGAGCGCGTTGTGCGTCCCGCGCGCGTGGCGTCCGCCCGGCACGACGCCGAAGCCGAGCCGCGCGTATCGGCCGGAGGCCTCCGCGAGGTCGCCGACGAGGACCACGATGTGATCGATCCCGGCGAGCATCAGCGCGGGGGCGCGAGCGCGAGCCTCACGCGGTGACGGTCGGCCCTGGAGAAGATCTGGCTGAAGAAGACCGGCCGGCCGTCGGCGTCGAGGTACAGGCGCTCCACCTCCAGGACCGGCGCGCCGACCTCGATGCCGAGCGCCGGCGCGAAGGCCGGGTCGGCGAGCCCCGCCGAGATCGTCTGGCGCACCGATGCGATCGCCACGCCGAAGCGCCGCGCGAGGAGGACGACGATCCGCGTGCGCGCAAGCTCCGCCCGCGCGTCGAGCACCTTGAGGCCGAGGGCGTGAGGCAGGTAGGCGACGGCGAAGGCGATGGGCGCCCGGCCGAGGTACGCCACGCGGTCGAGCGCGACCACCGGGGCGTCCGGCGCGAGCGCGAGCCGCTCGGCGATGCGCGGCGTCGCGCGGACGGTCCGATGATCGACCACGCGCAGGACGTCCCCCTCGTCGCGCATCAACTCGACGAGCCCCTCCGGCGGCGTCTCGATGCGGTCCCTCGGCGCGCCGATGTAGAAGGTCCCGCGCCCCTGCTCGCGCCGGATCGTCCCGTCACGTTCGAGCACGCGCAGCGCCTGCTGGATGGTGATGCGGCTAACGTCGAACTCCGCGCAGAGGTCGGTTTCGGAGGGGAGGCGGTCGCCGGGGGTGTACTCGCGCTCGAGCCGCGCCTCGATGATCCGCTTGATCACGTAGAACTTGGCGACGAGGGGGCGCACGCCGTCGATCCTAACATGCGGCGTCGCGCGTCGCGGCAACCGACGCGTTCGCCGCGTCCTGGAGGGACCGCCTGCATCGCCGGCCTGGCGGCGACCGCCCGCGGCCGGCGCTCCGCCATCAGTAGCGGTCGTTCGGCCGCCCGAAGGCCGCGCGCACGAGGGCGCCGAGCGCGCCCCGATCGACCTGCCTGGGTATCGAGAAGCGCGTCGGCTCGGAGACGAGCCGGCCCTCGGCGTCGAACACGCCGCGAACGCCCCAGAAGCCCCGCTCGTTGCCGCCCGGCAGCCCGTACCGGAGGTCGGTGAGCTCGATCACGACGCCTCCGCCGTCCGCCTGCCGCACCGCGGCGAGCGTCTCGCCGCTCGTGAACCATTCGAACGTCCGGCCGGCTTCCGTGGCGCGCACGCGGTCGACGAGCGGGCTTTCCGGGATCGGGTAGCGGGTCCAGCGGATCGGTTGCGGCGACCAGGTGGAGACGAAGCCGACCCGGACCTCGTCCGGCGTCCACACGACGACCCGGCGCAGCCAGATCTGGAAGATCGTCGTGTAGACGCGAACGCGGTCGTAGCGCACCCCGGAGGCGGCGAGCTGCCGCCTGGCCTCGGCTTCGGCGCGCGCGTTCTGGGCGAGACCGAGGAAGAGGTAGCCGGTGCCGAGGACGAGCGCCGCGCAGGCGGCCGCGGCGGCGAGTCGCACGCGCGCGGGGCGCAAGAGCCCGACCGCGAGGGCGGCGACCAGGATCGCCGTATAGGCCGGGTCGATGATCGGCACGGCCGAGAGCGCGAAGCGCCGCGTCGAGAAGGGCGCCAGAAGCTGCGTGCCGTAGATCGTGAAGACGTCGAGGAGCGGGTGAGTGACGATCGCGAGGACGAGGAGCGCGATCCACGCCCGCAGCCGCCCCGGGTCGGGGCCCGGGGCGGGACCCGGGGCACGGCGCCACTCCCAGCGGGCGATCGCGGCGCCGAGGACCGGACCGACCACCAGGCCGAACCAGAGCGAGTGGGTGATGCCGCGGTGGTACCGCCACTCGGCGAGCGGGCCCATGAAGGCGACCGGCACGATGTCGAGGTCCGGTAGCAGGGCGGCGACGGCGCCGACGAGCGCCGCGCGGCGGCCGAGGCGCCGGTGGAAGCCGGCCTGTCCCACGGCCGCGCCGAGGGCCATCTGGGTCAACGGATCCATACGCGGCTTGAGGATGGCAGGAGGGCGGGAGGCTGGCAACCGGCCGTCCGGCCGGGCGGCCCGGCGGGCGTGCACGCCGCGGCCGAGCGTGCCACACTCGAGCCGAGCGAGCACCTGGAGGACGACATGCCGCCGGCTCGAGACCCCGACGTCTGCTTCCTGTCCGCCGGCGACCTCGTGCGCCGCTTTCGCGCCAGGCGCCTGTCGCCGACCGAGGTCGTGCAGGCGGTCCTCGCCCGGATCGACGCCCTGAACCCCCGGCTGGGCGCGATGGTGACCGTGGACCGGGAGGGGGCACTTGCCGCCGCCCGGCGAGCGACGGCGGCGCTCGGGCGAGGCCGTACGCTGCCGCCGCTGCACGGCGTCCCGGTCACCGTCAAGGACGTGATCCCGACCAGGGGCATGCGCACGACCTTTGGCTCCAGGATCCACGAGCACCACGTCCCCGACGAGGACGCGCTCGTCGTCGAGCGGCTCAGGGCGGCCGGCGCCATCGTGATCGGGAAGACCAACACGCCGGAGTTCGGCGCGGGCGCCAACACGTTCAACGCCGTCTTCGGCGCCACGCGGAACCCGTGGGATCCACGGCTCACCTGCGGCGGCTCGAGCGGAGGGGCCGCCGTCGCGCTCGCGACCGGCATGGGGCCGCTCGCCCTCGGCAGCGACCTCGGCGGCTCGCTCCGCATCCCGGCGGCCTTCTGCGGCGTCGTCGGCTTCCGGCCCACCCCCGGCCTCGTGCCCGTCTACCCGACGGTCCTCGCGTGGGACACGTTGAGCGTGCAGGGGCCCATGGCGCGCACCGTCGACGACACCGCGCGCCTCCTGGCCGTCATCGCCGGGCCGGACGACCGCGCGCCGATCTCCTATCCGGCGGACCCGCGCGAGTTCCTCCGGGCCGTGCGCTCGCCGTCCGTGCGCGGCTGGCGGGTGGCGTTCAGCACCGACCTGAACGGGATCGTCCCGATGGACCCGGAAGTGGCGAGCGTGGCCGAGGGGGCGATCGACGTCTTCCGCTCGCTCGGCGCCCGCGTCGAGCGGGGGGCGCCGGACTTCGACGGCCTCCACGAGATCGTGCTCGCCACCCGCGGCCTGTCGATGGTGGCCCGGCACGCGGAGAAGCTGCCGCGCTGGCGCGACGAGATGCAGGCCGGGCTCGTGTGGAACATCGAGCAGGGGCTCTCGCTCGACCCGGCGACCATCGGTCGGGCCGAGCGGCTGCGGACGGCGCTCTGGCACCGGGTGCGGGCCTTCATGGCCGAGCGAGACCTCCTGCTCCTGCCGACCACCTCGCTGCCCCCTTTCCCGGTGGAGCAGCCGTACCCGACCGAGGTCGCCGGCCGCCGGCTCGAGACGTACGTCCAGTGGATCTACCCGACCTACGCGATCTCGGTCGTCGGGCTGCCGGCCATCTCGGTCCCGTGCGGCTTCACGCGGGAGGGGCTGCCGGTCGGCCTGCAGATCGTCGGCCGCCGCATGCAGGACGCGGCCGTGTTGCGGGCCGCCGCCGCCTTCGAGCGGGCGGCGCCGTGGGCCGGCGCCGTCCCGCCCATCGTTCGCGAGGGCGCTTGACACCGCCGGTTCGGCAGTGTAGAGGCGGCGCATGCTGCGCCTCCTCCTGGCCGACGCCGGCCTGGCCGAGACGGTCGCACGGGGACGCCTCTTCCGCAATCAGCCGAACGCGCGGATCGTGTCGGCGCGCAATCGGGCCGAGCTCCTCTCCGCGGCGAGGCGCGAGCGGCCGCAACTGATCGCCGTCGACGCGGACTTCTACAGGAGCCAGATCGACGACCTCATCCGCACCCTGCGCCGCGAGCCGGTCCTGCGATCCGTCCCGATCATCGTGACCACGGCGAAGTGGCGCGAGTCGCTGCAGGAGTTGCTGCTCGGCGCCGGGGCCAACGCGCTCCTCGTCAAGCCGGTGCCCGTGCAGCAGATCTACGATCTCGTTCGCGCCGCCGGCCCGGCCATGGCGCTCGACGTCCGCGTGCCGGTCGGCGCCGAGGCGACCTTCCTCGTGGGGGGTCGGGAGCGGCGAGGGCGGATCGTGAACGTCTCGAGGGGCGGCCTCTATCTCGAGTGCGACGCCCCGCCGGCCGTGGGGACGCCGGTGCGGGTGACGCTGTCGCTGCCGGCCTTCACGAACGTCGCGCAGGTCGACGGCGTCGTCACCTGGACCAACGACGGCCGGACCGCCTCCGTCTCCCACGTCCCGCGCGGGGTGGGCGTCAGGTTCGTCGACGCGCCGCTCGTGGCGCGCAAGATGATCGCGCTCTACGTCTCGATGTCGAAGACGGTCGTCCGGGTGACGTAGGCCCCTACCGGATGAGACGCGCGAAACCGCACGGCCCCCTCCCGGCGCGCCGCGTATGATCGTCGCATGAGGATCGAGGAGCGACTTGCCGCGTACGACTGGGCCGCCGTCGAGCGGAGCCTCGCCGAGCGGGGCTACGCCCGCCTCCCCGGTCTCCTCACGCCAGACGAGTGCGCCGGCGTCGCCGCCCTGTACGGCGAGGCCGATCGCTTCCGCAGCCGCATCGACATGGCGCGCTACCGCTTCGGTGTCGGCGAGTACGGGTACTTCGCCTTGCCGTTGCCACCGATCGTCCAGGCGCTCCGCACGCACGCCTACCCGCCCCTCGCGGCGGTGGCGAACCGCTGGATGGCGGCCCTCGGCGCCCGGGAGCGCTTCCCCGGCGACCTCGAGACCTTCCTGGCCCGCTGTCACGCGAGGGGCCAGCGGAAGCCGACGCCGCTCCTCCTGCGCTACGAGGCGGGGGGCTACAACTGCCTGCACCAGGACCTCTACGGCGACGTGGCGTTCCCGCTGCAGATCGCGATCGTCCTGTCGCGACGGGACGTGGACTACGAGGGCGGGGAGTTCCTGCTCGTCGAGCAGCGGCCGCGGGCCCAGTCTCGCGGCGAGGCGATCGCGGCCGACCAGGGGGAGGGGATCGTCTTCACGACGCGCTACCGGCCGGTTCGGGGAGGTCGGGGCGTCTACCGGGTGAACGTGCGCCACGGCGTCAGCACCATCCGTCGCGGCGTCCGCTTCACCCTCGGCATCATCTTCCACGACGGGACGTGATCCACCCCGGCAAGGGCGGCCGCGTCCCGGCGCCGAACGCGATCGTACGGAGGGGGGCCAGACGCCCCCCTCCCGACGCTAACGCCCGCCGCCGTGGTTGAGGTCGTAGGGAGCGGGGCGCGAAACCAGCCGGACCGCGTCGAGCCGGGCCGGCGCCTGGGTCGAGTCGATCTCGCCGTTGACGATGCGGCCGGCGCCCGGCTGCGTGGCAGGCGCGCTCACGACCTGCACCGGGGTGCCCTTCTCCATGGCGACCTCGTCCATCGCGGCGGCGAAGGCCGGGGCGGCCTGGAGGGTGACGAGCGCGGCGGCGGCAAAGAGCAGGGACTTCATGACGGGGCTCCTTCCTCGATATTGGGGGGCGCGGTCACTGGCGACCGCGCCGCGTGATCTCCTGCACGGGGACGGGAGCAGGAGCCGTGCCGGGTCGGGTGCGCGGGGGCGAGACCGTCGAAAAGGGGTGCGCAAACGGGGAGTTCCGGCGATGCGGCCGGTGCGGTCCGGCCGCGGCGACCGCGTCGCGGAGCGCGGAGCGCTTCACGCTGCAACGCGGCTGATCCAGATTGGATCGGGGGACGTCGAGGGGCGCGCCGGCGGCCAGGCCGGCTAGTGCGCGGCGAACCGGCGAGCGAGGTGGCCGGCGAGCATGCCGATCGCGTAGAGGAGGCTCGCGGCGCTCCACCAGAAGACGAGCCCCCCGATCCAGAACGTGGCGCCCGCGCCCTCGGGGAGGCGCGCGGCGGCGCTCCCCGGGTCGAGCATCGCCGGCACGAAGCGGAACGCGACGAGGACCAGGGAGGCGCCCCAGCCGAAGCCGAGGACCTGCCGGAACGTGCGCAGGCGGGTGCCGAAGGCGAGGACGACCAGCACGCGCGGGGCGAGGATGAGCCCCGCCCCGGCGCCGAGCCGATACAGCACCTGCTCGCCGAGCACGATCGCCGCGGCCAGGGCGGCGAGGCTCGCGAAGAACCAGCCGACCGGGAAGGGGGCCTCCGGGGCGGACGCGCCCCCGGTCGAACCGGACACTAGCCGGTCACCGCCCCTTCGGACGCGGACGACACGAGCTTCGCGTACTTCGCGAGGACGCCGGTCGTGTACATCGGCTTCGGCGGCTTCACGGACTTGAGGCGACGCTTGATCTCGGCGGCGGAGAGTTCCACGTCGAGCCGCCGCTTCTTGATGTCGATCGTGATGACGTCGCCGTTCCTGATCGCCGCGATCGGCCCGCCGTCGGCCGCCTCGGGCGCCACGTGGGCGATCATGAAGCCGTGCGTCGCCCCGGAGAAGCGGCCGTCGGTGATGAGGGCAACCGAGCTGCCGAGGCCGGCCCCCTGCAGGGCGGCGGTCACGTGCAGCATCTCGCGCATGCCGGGGCCCCCCTTGGGCCCCTCCCACCGGATGACGATCACGTCACCCGGCTTGATCCTGCCCGCCTTCACGGCCGCGAAGGCGTCCTCCTCGCGCTCGAAGACGCGGGCGGGGCCGCGGTGGCTGTCGCGGCTCTGGCCCGAGACCTTCGCCACGCACCCGTCGGGGGCGAGGTTGCCCCTGAGGATGACGAGGCCGCCGTAGCTCTTGAGCGGCTGGTCGACGGGGCGGATGACCGTCTGCCCCTCGCGCTCGCGCGCCGCGCGCGCCTCCTCGCCGATCGTCCGGCCGGTCACCGTCTTCTCGTCGGGGTAAAGGAGGCCCGCCTCGAGCAGGCGCTTCGCCACGACCGGCATGCCGCCCGCCTCGTACATCTCCGGCGCGGTGTAGCGGCCCCACGGCTTCATGTCGGCGAGGACCGGCACCTTGCGGGCGATGCGGTCGAAGTCGTCGATGGAGAGCCTGACGCCCGCTTCGCGCGCGACGGCGAGGAGGTGCAGGACGGCGTTCGTGGAGCCGCCGGTCGCCATCACGCCGGCGATCGCGTTGAGGAGCGCCTTGCGGGTGATGATCTGCCGCGGGAGGAGGCCGCTCTTCAGCACCTCCATCATGATCCGGCCGGTCTCGAACGCCGCGCCGGCCTTGTCCTTGTGGAGCGCCGGGATGCCGTTGAGGCCCATCGGCGAGATGCCGAGCATCTCGAACGCGGTCGCCATCGTGTTGGCCGTGAACTGGCCGCCGCACGCCCCGGCGCCGGGGCAGGCCCGGCTCTCGATCTCGCGGAGTTCGCGGGCGTCGATCCGCTTCGCGTTGTACGACCCGATCGCCTCGAAGACATCCTGGATCGTGAGCCGCCTATCCCCGTACTCGCCGTACATGATGGACCCGCCGTAGAGCAGGACCGACGGGATGTTCAGGCGCGCCATGGCCATGGCCATGCCGGGGATGGTCTTGTCGCAGCCGGCGATGCCGACGAACCCGTCGAGCCCGTGACCGCGCACCACCAGCTCCACGGAGTCGGCGACCAGCTCCCGGCTGACGAGGGAGGCCTTCATCGCCTGGGTGCCCATGGAGATGGCGTCGTTCACCGAGATCGTGTTGAACTCGATCGGCGTGCCGCCGTTCGCGCGGATGCCGTCCTTCACCTTCTCGGCGACCGCCCGGTGGTTGAAGTTGCAGGGGGCGATCTCGATCCAGCAGTGCGCGACCCCCACGAGGGGCTTGCTGAGGTCGTCGTCGGTGAAGCCGATCGCCTTGAACATCGCGCGGGCGGCCGCGCGGTCCGCGCCGTCGAGCAGGACGCGGCTCTTGTGCCGGGCGTCGAAGGCCACGGTCACACCTCCCGTCGTGGAATGATGGTGGCTAGCGGGGAAAACGCCGGAATTCTAGCACCCGGCGGGGCTCACGCGACGCTCGCCGGGTCGGTGTTGCCGCCGCAGACGACGACGGCCACCCGCTCGCCGGCGGCCGGCCGGTAGGCCCCCGACGTCACGGCGGCCAGCGCCGCGGCGCCGCCCGGCTCCGCCACCACCCGGACCGCCTCCCAGAGGGCGCGCTGGGCGGCCCGGATCGCCTCGTCCTCGACGAGCAGCACCCGCTCGACGTGCGCCCGGGCGAGCGCGAACGCGAGGTCGCCGACGCGCCTGGCGCCGAGGCTGTCGGCCGCGATCCCGCCGACCTCCACGTCCACCGGCCTGCCGGCCGCCAGCGCCGCGTGCAGGGTGGGGGCCCGGACCGGCTCGACGCCGATCACCCGCACCCGGCCGGCGAACCAGGCGGCGGCGCCCGCGACGAGGCCCCCGCCCCCGACGGCGACGATCACCGTGTCGAGTCCGTCGACCTGACGGGCGAGTTCCCGGAACAGCGTCCCCTGGCCGGCCACGACCTCCGGCTGGTCGTAGGCGTGAACCACCAGGGCGCCGCTCTCGGCGGCGCGGCGGTCGGAGGCGGCCTTGGCGTCGGCGTAGGTCGCGCCCGTGACCGTCACGGCCGCGCCGTAGCGCCGGAGCCGCTCGACCTTCACGGGGGAGGCGACCTCCGGGACGAAGATCTCCGCCCGGTGGCCGAGGACCCGGGCGGCCCAGGCCACGGCCGCGCCGTGGTTGCCGCCGGAGGCGGCGATGACGCCGGCCGCCGGCACCTCGGCCGAGAGGATCCGGTTCAGCGCGCCACGCGGCTTGAAGGAGCCGGTGTGCTGGAGCGACTCGAGCTTGAGGAGGAGCGGCGCGGGGGCGCCCAGGGCGCCCCCTTCCAGCGCGATCACGGGGGTCTCGCGGATGCGGCCGGCGACGCGGCGCGCGGCGGCCTCGATGGCGTCTCGGTCGACCATGCGCCTAGCCTAGCGCGGCGCCCGCCTGCTAGACTCCGCCACCGCGCGTCCCGAGGAGGAGGACGATGGTCGAACTCTGTCGCCGCATCGCCGGGCACCCGGCGTTCCAGCACGTCATCCTGGCGATCATCCTCGTCAACGCCGTCGTGATCGGCTTCGAGACGTCCGCCGAGGTCGTCGCCCGGTGGGGCGGGCTCCTGCGCGGGCTCGGCACGGTGATCCAGGCGCTCTTCGTCGTGGAGATCCTCGTGCGCCTGGTTGCCTACTGGCCGCGGCTCGGCCGCTTCTTCACCGACGGGTGGAACGTCTTCGACTTCCTCGTCGTCGCGGTCTCGCTCGCGCCGCAGGCAGGGCCGTTCTCGACCGTGGTCAGGCTCGCGCGGGTGCTGCGCGTCGCGCGTCTGGTGTCGGTGATGCCGGATCTCAGGCTCATCATCGGGACCATGCTCCGCTCGATCCCCTCCATGGGGCACGTGATCGCGCTCCTCACGCTCCTCCTCTACATCTACGCCGTCGTCGGCTTCTACCTCTTCGGCCGTCACGACCCGTCCCACTGGGGTTCGCTCTCGCAGGCCTTCCTCACCCTCTTCCAGATCCTCACGCTCGAGGGGTGGGTGGAGATCCAGGCGGCCAGCATGGAGGCGGTGCCGCTCGCCTGGATCTACTACGCGAGCTTCGTCGTGGTGGCGGTCTTCGTCGTGATCAACCTGTTCATCGCGGTCGTCCTCAACAACCTCGAGCGGGCCAAGGACGAGCAGCAGGCGGAGGCCGACCGCAAGAGCCCGCAGGGCGGGCTCATCGAGCAGGTCGAGCGGATCAAGGCGGAACTGGCGCGGCTCGAGCGGGACCTGAGGGCGTCGGGGCGGTCCTGAGGCGCGGCGGACGGCCGCCCGGGAGCCGCGCCTCGCCGACGGCTACGCGGCGCCCCCTAGCGGCCCCGCTCGGTCTCCGGCCGCATG
>DATCKS010000182.1:0-1889 GCA_036562265.1 Thermodesulfobacteriota bacterium
CATGGGGCAGTGCAACGTCAGGCGCTACGTGCCGCACCTGCTCGAGCACATCCGCGCGGGGCGGGTCGACGCGAAGGCGATCATCACCCATCGGTTCCCGCTCGACCGGGCCCCCGAGGCGTACCGCCTCTTCGAGCGCAAGGAGGACGGCTGCGTGAAGTGCGTCCTCCTTCCGGACGGCGGCGGCGAGCCGGTGATCGAGGCGGCGCAAGCCGCCGAGTGAGGCGAGCGGCCACCGGTTGAGTTGGCGGCCCGCAGGGCCGCCGACGAGCGGAGCCGCGGCTTTGCCGCGGCGGAGCGGAAGTTGGCCGCGAGCCGTTGAAGGAGACGACGCAGGATGGCGAAACGGAAGGGGGCCGATCAGCGGAAGGCGGCCGACCCGGCCGGTACGCAACCGCAGCCGGTGCACGCGCATCCCGAGATCGCCGGCTGGGGGGTCGACCTCGACCCGAAGAACCGGCCCGGCGTGCCGCTCGCGCGGACGCCGGCCCCGGTCGGCGAGGCGCACTGGGACGAGCCGGAGCGCCAGGCGCCGCAACCTCACCTCGTCAGGATGGAACTCGGGCGGCTCACGCCGGTCTTCGGGACGGCGCAGCCGCCGCGGGGCCTGTCGGGCGCCATCCGGCGCGCCGCCTACCGCGTCCCCGAGCATCGCGCCCGCCGCTGGCTCCTCCTCCTGGCCGCCGACCGGGTCGAGGCGTACGGCGGCCGGCTCGCGGCCGGCGCGCTCGTCGCCGGCGCGGCCCTGGCGCTCTGGCGCTACCGGTCGAGTACGCGGCGCGACCGGATGGGCCCTGCGTGGTCCCGGCCTCGGAGGATCGCGCGGCTGGCACCGGGTCTCTAGGGGCGGCCTGAGGCGCTCGGCGTGCAGCTCTTTCGCGAAGACCGCGAGACCGACAGCGAGTTCGTGACGATCTCGATCCCGAGTTCCTGACCGAGCTGCCGAGCGAGGTTCAGGTGCTCGAGATCGTCGCCAGCAACGGCCGGACCGGCGGCACGGGGCGTTGAACCAACCTCTCCCGTCGTCCACGATCCCGTGCGGCCGATCCGCGACCCCTCGTACCTCGACATCACGGGGAGCGACGGCATCCTGATCCCCTGGATCACGCTCGATGCCCGACGGATCGCCGGGGGCGACCGCGAGCCCGCTTGACCATGGGCCGGGCATCCTCTAGCCTCGACGCGTCACAAGGGGGAGTCGGCGTGACGACCAGCGCATGGAGCCACTTCGACGGCGAGCGACGGATCCACTACGGGTGGATCGTGGCGGGCGCCATGTTTCTCGTGATCCTCGTCGGTGCGGCGGTCCGAGCCGTCCTGCCCCGCTTCTTCGATCCGATCGGCGAGGAACTCGGCTGGAGCCTCGCCACCCTGTCGTACGTCGCGTCGGGGTCGATCCTCGCCTACGGGATCTCGCAACCTCTGGCCGGCCGGTACGCCGACCGGTTCGGCCCTCGCGTCGTCCTCGCGGCGGCCGTCGCGCTCTGCGGCCTCGGGGCGGTCGTCATGTCCCGCACGTCGAGCCTCTGGGTCTTCGGCGCGGCGGCCGTGGCGCTGGTCGGCACGGGCGCCGGTGCGGCGTCGATCACGGTCGGCACCACGATCGCCGCCCGCTGGTTCACCGACCGGCGCGCCCTGGTCGTCTCCATCGCCGGCGCCGGCGCGGCGGCCGGGATCTCGCTCGCGTACCCCATCGCCGGAACGATCACGCGGCTGGCCGACTGGCGCACCGCGAACCTGGTCATGGGGCTCGTCATGCTGGCGGTGGTGCTGCCGCTCGCCGCCTGGCTGATCCGCAGCGACCCGGCCGACGTCGGCCTCAGAGCCCACGGCGACGACGGCGCGCCGAGGTCGGCGGCGGCCGCGGCGGCCGACGCGCGGCTCACGAC
>DATCKS010000585.1:0-10967 GCA_036562265.1 Thermodesulfobacteriota bacterium
CCCTCGAAGCGGGCGAGATCGACTACATCCAGTCGTTCTTCCTCCTCAAGCAGGAGGTGGCGCGGCTTCGGCGGAATCCCGCGGTGCAGGTGGCGGAGGGGACCGACCTGCCGGGCAACTTCCTCCTCTTCTTCAACACCACGCGCAAGCCGCTCGACGACGGCCGCGTGCGCAAGGCGCTCGCGATGGCGACCAACCGGCAGCAGATCGTCGATCAGGCGGTCTTCGGTCTCGGCCGCCCGGGCAAGAGCGCGATCCACGTCGGCCTCGGCTGGGCCCACAACCCGGAGGTCGACTACGGGAAGCTCTACCCGTACGACCCGGCAAAGGCGAACGCCGCGCTCGACGCCGCGGGGCTCGAGCGGGGAGCCGACGGCAAGCGCTTCTCGGTGACCCTCACGTACACCGTGAGCCAGGCCGGCTTCACGCCGATGGCGGAGATCATCCGCAACAACTGGCAGGCGGTCGGCGTCGACGTCCGCCTCGAGCCGTACGAGAACCAGCTCGCCCTCGAGAAGGTGTTCGCGCGCCAGGACTTCGACGTGTCGCTCTGGCCGTACACGACCGCCGGCGATCCGGCGATCGGCATCACGCGCGCCTACGTCACGACCCCGGCGCCCCCGAAGCCGTTCACGAACCCGACCGGCTACGGCAACCCGAGGCTCGACGAGCTGTTCGCGCGGGCGGTGGCCACCCCCTCTCGCGACGTGCGGCGGCGGGCCTACTTCGAGGCGCAGCGGATCATCGCGGAGGACCTGCCGGTCCTCAACCTGGTCGACCGGATCGAGGTCGACGCGGCGAGCGCCAAGCTGCGCAACGTCTTCGTCTCGGCCGAGCCGTACGACCTCTGGGACCGGGTCTGGACGATCGACGGTAAGCCGTCGCGCTAGTCGTGTCCGCGGGGGGAGGGCGCCAGCGGACGCTCGCCGAGTACCTCGCCGCCCGGGTGGCGGCGGGCGTCCCGCTCGTCGTCGGGGTCGTCACGCTCGTCTTCGTCCTCGTGCACGCGGCGCCGGGCGATCCGACGCTCGCCCTGGTCGGCGACTTCCCGGTGCCGGACGAGTACCGGGCGCAGATCCGGGAAACCTTCGGGCTCGATCGGCCGATCGCCGAGCAGTACGTCCGCTACGTGGCGAGCCTCCTCAGGGGCGACCTCGGGTTCTCCTACGCGCAGCGGCGCCCGGTCCTCGACGTCGTCCTCGAGCGGGCGGGGGCGACGGCGCTCCTCACCGGGACCGCGCTCCTGTTCTCGACGGCGACCGGCATCCTGCTCGGCGCGCTGGCGGCCCGCCGCCCCTTCTCCTGGCTCGACCACGCCATCGGCGGCGGCAGCCTCGTCGGCTTCTCGGTGCCGGTGTTCTGGCTCGGACAGATCTTCATCCTCGTCTTCGCGGTGCTGCTCGGCTGGCTGCCGGCGCAGGGGATGGTGTCCCTGCGCGCCGACCCGCAGGGCCTGGGCCGCGTGCTCGACATCGCGGCGCACCTCGTCCTGCCGGCCCTCGCGCTCGGCCTGCGACAGGTGGCCATGACGGCGAGGCTCACGCGCGCGTCGCTCCTCGAGGTCCTCTCGCGCGACTTCATCCGCTCGGCGCACGCCAAGGGCGCGAGCCGCGCGCGGGTCCTCCTGGGACACGCGCTGCCGAACGCCCTGCTGCCGGTCGTGACCTTCGTCGGGTACAACCTCGGCTTCCTGCTCGCGGGGTCGGCGCTCGTCGAGACGGTCTTCGGCTGGCCGGGCCTGGGGCGCCTCCTCTACGACTCGGTCTTCTCGCGCGACTACCCGGTCCTGCTCGGGATCTTCCTCACGGTGAGCCTCACCGTCGTCGCGGCCAACATCGTCACCGACCTCCTCTACGCGTACCTCGACCCGCGTATCCGGCTCGCGCGATGATCGCCAGGCGGTTCTTGAGGAGCGGTCCGGGACTGGCCGGCGCCGCCATCGTGACGGGGCTCCTGGTCCTGGCCGTCTGCGCGCCGCTCCTCACGGAGAAGGACCCCTTCGCGACCTCGCTCGCGGCCTTCGAGGCCCCGGGCGACGCGGCCCCCCTCGGCACCGACAACCTCGGGCGCGACATCTGGGCGGGCGTCCTCTACGGCGCCCGGGTGTCGCTCACCGTCGGCATCCTCGCCGCCGCCGTCTCCGCGCTCGTCGGCGTCGCCGTCGGGATGACGGCCGGCTACGCGGGCGGCCGGGCCGACACGGTCCTCATGCGCGTGGCCGAACTCTTCCAGACGATTCCGCAGTTCTTCCTCGCGCTCCTCGTGCTGGCGCTCGTCGGCCGTGGGCTGGAGAAGGTGATCCTGATCCTGGGGCTCCTCGGCTGGCCGCTGACCGCGCGGCTGGTCCGGGCGGAGTTCCTCTCGCTCAAGGAGCGGGAGTTCGTCGAGGCGGCGCGCGCGCTCGGCATGCCGGGGGCGCGGATCGCGCTCGGCGTCATCCTGCCCAACGCGCTGCCGCCGGCCGTCGTGGCGGCGACCTTCGGCGTGGCCGAGGCGATCCTCCTCGAGGCGGGCCTCTCGTTCTTCGGCCTCGGCGATCCGAACCTCGGCTCGTGGGGCGTCATGCTGCAGAACGCGCAGGGCTACCTGCGGCGCGCCTGGTGGATGGCGGTCTTCCCCGGGCTCGCCATCACGCTGGCCGTCTTCGGCTTCAATCTCCTCGGCGACGGGCTCACCGACGCCCTGAACCCGAGGCTCAGGGAGCGGACCTGATGCCCGACCTCTCCACCGTCCTCGACCGGCTCGACGCCGGGCGGGCCGCCGCGACCGACCTGCTGGCCGACCTGGTTCGGATCCCGTCGGAGAACCCGCCGGGAGACACCCGTGCCCTCGCCGCGTTCGTGCGCGACTGGCTCGCCGCCCGCGGGCACGCGGCGCGCGTGGTGGCCGCCCGGGACGACCTGCCGAACCTCGTCTGCACGGTCCGCGGCGCACGGCCTGGCCCGGCGCTCGTCCTCAACGGCCACCTCGACACCTACCCGGCGGGCGACCGGGCCGCGTGGAGCGTCGACCCCTTCGGCGGCGTCGTCCGCGACGGCAAGCTCTACGGCCGGGGGGTGGGCGACATGAAGGCGGGGGTCGCGGCGCACCTCCTCACGTTCGTGACGCTCGCCGACGTGGCGGCCGAGCTGGCCGGCCGGCTCACGCTCACGCTCGTCTCCGACGAGGAGAACGGCGGCGCCCTCGGCGCCGGCCATCTCCTCGCCGTCGAGCCGGAGGCGCGCGGCGACGCCTGCCTCATCGGCGACGCCGGCGCGGCCGACCTGATCTGCTTCGCGGAGAAGGGGGCGGTCTGGGCCGACCTCGTCGCGACGGGTCGGGGGGCGCATTCGGCTCACGTCCACCGCGGGCGCAACGCCGTCCACGCGCTCGTCGCGGCGCTCGGCGACGTGGTCGCCTTGGACGGCCTCGACGTCGGCGTGCCGGACGCCGTCCGCGCCGAGGTCGAGCGCGGCCGTGCCGCAACCGACGCGGCGTTCGGCGAGGGGGCGACGGACGTGCTCGGCCGGGTCACCGTCACCGTGGGGCTGGTCGCCGGGGGGCAGAAGCGCAACCTCGTGCCGGACGCCGCGCGGGCCGAGGTGGACGTGCGCATCCCGGCGGGCGGCTCGACCGGGGCGGTGGTCGGCGCGCTCGAGGCCATCGCGCGCCGCCACGGCGTCGAAGTCGTGATCCGTTCGGCGAACGAGCCTCACTGGAGCCCGCCCGACGCGGCGATCTTCGGCGCGCTCGGCCGGGCCACCGAGCGGGTGCGAGGCCGGCCGGCGCCGCTCGCCGGCCGGATCGGCGCCTCGGACGCCCGCTACTTCAGGCGGGCCGGCATCCCGACCGCCGTCTACGGGCCGGCCGTCGCCAACATGGGGGGGCCGGACGAGCACGTCGACCTCGACGAGTGGTGGGACGTCGTGCGGGTCCACGTGGTCGCCGCGCTCGACCTCCTCGGCTGGGGGGCGGGCCGATGAGCCGGGTGCCGCCGCCGGCCGAGGCGATCGCCCGCATCTGGGGCTCGCGCGACCTGCCGGCCGACTTCGAGGCGCTCTGCGACGTGGGCGGCCGCTTCGCCGGCAGCGAGAGCGAGGCGCGGGCGCGGGCGCTCCTGCGCGAGCGTCTCGACGCCATTGCCGCGGGGCTACCCGGCGCCCGCGTCCTCGAGTTGCCGTTCGAGTACCAGGGGTGGGCGCGGGAGTCGACGCGGCTTCTGCGCGTGGCGCCCGGCGAGGCGCGGGCGCTCGCGGCCCACGCGCTCGTCTGGTCGCCGCCCACGCCGCCGGGAGGGCTCGAAGCCGAGGTCGTCGATCTGGGACGCGGCACGCCCGAGGACTTCGCCCAGGCGGGCACGCGGCTTACGGGGCGCTTCGCGCTCGTCCGGCACGAGTACCCGTTCGCGTCCGGCGTCATCCACCGGCGCGTCAAGTACGGCCTCGCCCGGGAGTACGGGGCGGCCGGGTTCCTCATCGCGTCCAACCTGCCGGGGCAGGTGCTCGTCACCGGGTCGTCGGGGGTCGGCGGCGCGGACGACATCCCCGCGGCGGGGCTCACCCTCGAGGGGGGCGAGGCGCTCGCGCCGCGCGCGGGCGTCCCCGCTCGCGCCCGCCTCGAGGTGGCGGTGCGGCGCGGCCCGGCTCGCGCGGCGAACCTCGTCCTCGAGGTGCCTGGGGCGGGGCCCGAGTGGGTGGTCCTGTCGGCCCACTACGACGGCCACGACCTGGCCGAGAGCGCCCTCGACAACGCCACGGGGGTGGCGGCGGTGCTCGAGATCGTCCGCGCGCTCGGGCCGCACGTGCCGCGGGCGCGGCGGGGGCTTCGGGCGATGCTCTTCACGGTCGAGGAGTGGGGGCTCTACGGCTCGCGCGTCTACGCCGATGGACTCGACGAGGAGGCCTGCCGGGCGATCGCGCTCAACGTCAACCTCGACACGATCGCGGGGGGCGGACGCCTCGCGGCGCTCGTGAGC
Organism: Thermodesulfobacteriota bacterium; assembly: GCA_036562265.1. Lineage (GTDB taxonomy): Bacteria > DASVDK01 > DASVDK01 > DASVDK01 > DASVDK01 > DASVDK01. The sequence goes on from DATCKS010000585.1 coordinate 4,955, forward strand.
GGCTTCGCCGACCTCGGCGACTGGGTGAGCGCCGCGGCCCGTGACGCGGGGCTCGACCTCCGCGTCGTCGTGCCGCTCATGCCGAACAGCGACCACGCCAACTTCGCCCGTCGCGGCATCCCGGCCCTTCGCCTCGTGGCCGGCTTCGACGACCCGCAGGCCGGCCCGCGATACCTGCTGACGACCGCCGACACGCGCGACAAGGTCCACGCCGCCGACCTCAAGGCCGGGACGCTGGTCGCGGCGGAGATCGTCTGGCGCGCGCTCGCCTGGGAGGGGCAGGTGGCGGTGCATCGCGAGCGTACGGGCGGTTAGGGGGCAGTCATGACCGACATCCAGGGACCGTTCGACGGCGTCACGACCTTCATGCGGGTGCCGTTCACGCGCGACCTCGCCGGCGCGAAGGCGGCGATCCTCGGGATCCCGTACGACATGGGCACGCACCCGACCCGCATCGGCGCCCGGCAGGGGCCGGCCGCCATCCGGGAGCAGTCGTCCCTGGTCCGCCCCTACCAGCCGCCCCACGCCGACTGGAACCCGCTCGAGCGGCTCGGCGTCGTGGACCTCGGCAACGTCGCCCTCACGGCGAGTCGCGTCGAGGAGGCGTTCGCCCGGATCGAGGCCGCGGTCTCGGCCGTCGTGGAGGCCGGCGTCGTCCCGGTCACGCTTGGGGGCGACGGCAGCGTGACGCTGCCCCAGCTTCGGGCCGTGCACCGCCGCTACCCCGGTCTCGCCGTGCTCCACCTCGACGCGCACACCGACACGAGCCCGGGGGAGGGGTACACCACCGGGACGACGTTCACGCGCGCGGCCGAGGAGGGGGTGCTCGACGTGGCCCACACCATCCACGTCGGCGCGCGCGGGACGCTCTACCAGCCGGGCAACTGGGATCACTGCCGCGCGAAGGGCTACGAGCTGATCCCGGCGGCGGAGCTGTACGAGCGGGGGGTGCCGCAGGTGACCGCGCACATACGGCGCAGGCTCGCGGGCCGGCCGGTCTACCTCTGCATCGACATGGACTTCTTCGACGCGAGCGCGGCGCCAGGCGTCTGTGCCCCCACGTGGGGCGGGCCGCTCCCTCGGGAGGGGCTCGCCCTCATCCAGGGGCTCGCGGGGCTCGACGTGGTCGCCTGCGACGTGAACACCGTGAGCCCGCCGCACGACGTGGGGGGCATGACGGCCTTCCTCGCGGCCACGGTCGTGCTCGAGTGCCTGACGCTCGTGGCGTGCAGGTGAGGGAGATCCGCCATGGGTGACATCCTCGCCCCGCTCGACGGGGTCACGACCTTCATGCGGGTGCCGTTCACGCGCAACCTCGCCGGTGCGAAGGCGGCGATCCTCGGGATCCCGTACGACATGGGCACCCATCCGACCCGCATCGGCGCCCGGCAGGGGCCGGCCGCCATCCGGGAGCAGTCCTGGCTCGTGCGGCGCTTCCAGCCGCCGCACGCCGACTTCGACCCGATCGAGCGGCTGGGCGTCGTCGACGTGGGCAACGTCGCCCTCACGGCGAGCCGCGTCGAGGAGGCGTTCGCCCGGATCGAGGCCGCCGTGTCGGCCATCGTCGAGGCCGGGGCGATTCCGGTCACGATGGGGGGCGACGGCAGCGTGACGCTCCCGCAGCTCCGGGCGCTCCACCGGCGCTACCCCGACCTGGTCGTGCTGCACATCGACGCGCACACCGACACGTACCCCGGCGAGGGGGTCGACCGGTACAACACGGCAACGACCTTCACGCGCGCGGCGGAGGAGGGGCTGGTCGACGTGCGCCACTCGCTGCACGTGGGGGCCAGGGGGCCGGTCTACATGCCGGGCGTCTTCGAGCACACGCGCGCTCAGGGGTACGAGCTGATCGACGGCGTCGAGCTGTTCGGCTCCGGGCTCCCCGAGACGCTCGTCCGGATCCACCGCCGGCTCGCGGGCCGGCCGGTCTACCTCTGCTTCGACATGGACTTCTTCGATCCGAGCTGCGCCCCCGGCGTCTGCACGCCGGCCTGGGGCGGCGCCACGGCTCGGGAGGGGCTCGCCCTGCTGCAGGGGCTGGCCGGACTCCACTTCGTGGCGTTCGACGTGAACACGGTGAGCCCGCCGCACGACGTGGGGGGCATGACGGCGTTCCTCGCCGCCACCGTGATGCTCGAGTGCCTGACCCTTGCCTGCCGTGGAGGCGGGGCGTGACCGGCCGGCGCCGGTCGAGACCCGACCCCATCGGTCCAACCGGGAGGAGGAAGAGATGACTCGCACGGTGACGTTCATCCTCGCGGCGGCGCTCGCCGCCGCGACGCTCGGCGCGGGCAACGCGCACGCCGCGACGCCGGCCGAGATCGCGAAGGCGGGGGTCATCAAGGTGGTGACGACCTCCTCGAGCCCGCCGCACGGGTTCCTCGACGCGAAGACCAACAGCCTCAAGGGGATCATGGTCGAGGTCGCCCAGGCGGTCGGCCGCCGCCTGGGGGTCTCGGTCGAGTTCACCGAGGTGCCGTTCGGCTCGCTCATCCCGACGCTCACCTCCGGGAGGGCCCACCTCATGTCGGCGCCGCTCTTCATCACGCCGCAGCGGGCCGAGGCGGTCGACTTCTCCGAGCCGGTGTACGGATGGGGGGAGGGGCTCGCCGTCAGGACCGACAGCACGAAGACCTACGACAGCCTGAAGGCGCTGTCCGGATCGACGGCGGGCGTGCTCGTCAACAGCGTGCAGTACAACCTGGTCAAGGACGTGCCCGGCGTCAGGGACGTCCGGACCTATCCGGACTACGTCCAGCTCCTCGCCGACCTCCGAGCCGGCCGCATCGACGTGGCGATGGTCGACCCGCCGTCGATCGCCTACCAGATCAAGCTGCACGGGATCACCGGCGTGAAGCTGGTCGACGGGTACACGCCGGTCAACGCCTGGCAGGTCGGCATGGCGGTGAACAAGGGGAACCGCGAGCTGCTCGACGCGGTGAACGCATCGCTGCGCGCGATGAAGGCCGACGGCGAGCTGAAGCGCATCCTCGACGGGTGGGACGTCGGGCACCTCGTCGCCAGGTAGCCGATGGGCGACATCGTCGTCTTCCTGCCGCCCCTCCTCGAGGGGACCCGGATGACGCTCGCCCTGACGGCGGCGTCGTTCGTCCTGTCGATCGCCGTGGGGCTCGTCGTCTGCGTCTGCCGGCTGTCTCGGGTCGCGGCGCTCTCGCGCGCCGCGACCCTCTACATCGAGGTGATCCGCGGCACCCCGCTCCTCCTGCAGCTCTTCTACATCTACTACGCCCTGCCCGAGGTCGGCATCCGGCTCCCCGCGTTCGGGGCCGGAGTGGCCGGCCTCACGATCAACTTCGGCGCCTACCTCGCGGAGCTCTTCCGCGCGGGGATCCAGTCGATCCCGGCCGGCCAGCTGGAGGCCGCGCGCTCGACGGGGCTCTCCGAACGGGAGGCGTTCCGTCACGTCGTGCTGCCGCAGGCCGTCCGGGTGATCTTCCCGGCGCTGGCCAACTACGCGCTCGTGATGGTCAAGGAGTCGTCCCTCGTCGCCGTCCTCTCCGTTCGCGAGTTGATGCGCGCGGGCGAGCTGCTCGCCTCGGCCACCTTCCGCACCATGACGGTCTACACGCTCGTCGGCGCGATCTATCTCGCCGTGAGCTACGCGCTCGCGGTCGCCTTCCGCCGCGCCGAGCGCCGCCTGAAGCTGCCGGGGACGGCACAGCCCTAGAGGCGCCTCGGGTCCCGAGTCCCGAGGCGCCTCGCGGGGTCCCTCCCGGGGGTGGTGGCCGCGCCGCGGCACCGGAAGTGCCGGGGTTCGGCGGCGCGGGCGCGGCCGGCCGGCGCAAGCACTCGTCGCGCCGGAGGATTTCCCGCGGCATGGGACTTGCTGGACAGTGAGCGGCGTGCCGCCGCTCCCGGGGGGAGACGCTTGCCCGGAGTCGGTGCGGCACGGGCGGTGGACGCGATGAAGGAAGGGGGCCAGCGTGCGTGACCGGAGGCGCGCCGTGCGGGTCCCGGTCTCGATCGACATCGAGTACGGCGACGGCTGCCCGCCGATCCGCAGGCGGACGACGAACCTCGCCGCGGGCGGTGTCTTCATCGAGACGCAGACGCCCCTGCCCGAAGGGCTCCCCGTCAGGCTCCGCTTCTCGCTGCCCGACGACCCGCGCACCCTGGAGGTCGACGCGGCGGTGGCCTGGTCCGAGCCCGATGTCGGCATGGGGCTCCGCTTCACCGGCATCGACGACGCCACCCGTGTGGCGATCCGCGCGTACGTGGCGCGCCGCCTCAGGGAGGTGCGCCGGGGAGGGACCGGGCCGGGCGAGCCGCGCGAGGAGCCGCCCGCGGTGCTGGCCGGCTCGAACGGCCTCGCGGCCGTAAGCGTCGACGGCGCGCGCCTGCCCGCTCCGCCGCCGGAGGCCGGCACCCTCTACCTCACGCTGGCGGTCGACGAGATCCGCGCGCGCGTGGGGCGCCTCCTCGAGGAACTCGGCGCCCACTTCTCCGAGCCCTACCGGGACCTCCTCGCGATCCCGCTCTGCCGGGGGCTTCTGCCTCGCCTCGTCGGCGCGCTGCGACGGGTCCTCTCCCCGGCCGAGATCGGGCGCTGTCGCGCGCTCGTCCTCACCGAAGGCGTCGGCCCGAGCCTGGCCGACCTCATGCGGATGCAGCCGCTCGGCGCGCTCGTCACGCTCGTGGAGAAGGGCTGGCTGCTCACGATGCTGCGCGACGGCCGGCTCCTCTCCGTCTTCCAGCCGATCGTGCACGCGGGGTGTCCCGAGCGGGTCTTCGGCTACGAGGCGCTGGTTCGCGGTCGCGAACGCGACGGCTCGATCGTCGGCGCCGCGCGGCTCTTCGACACGGCGCGCTCGGTCGACCTCCTCGTGCACCTCGACCGGATCGCCCGCCTCGAGGCGATTCGCGGCGCGGTGGCGCACCGCCTCGAGACGCGGCTCTTCCTGAACGTGAACCCGGCCTCGATCGACGATCCGCGGGCGCACCTCGAGGCCACCATGAGCGCGCTGCGCGACGCGGGGCTGGACCCGTCGCAGGTGGTCTTCGAGGTGGTCGAGAGCGACGAGATCAGGGACCCCGACGGGCTCCGGCAGCTCCTCGACCTCTACCGCGCCGCCGGCTTCGGCGTCGCCCTCGACGACCTCGGGGCGGGCTACAGCTCGCTGAACGCCCTGACGCTCCTTCGGCCCGACTTCGTCAAGCTCGACATGAAGCTCGTGCGGGACGTCGACGGCGACGCGTACCGGGCCGAGATCGTCGGCAAGCTGCTCGAGTCGGCGCGCAACCTCGGCATCCGGACCGTGGCCGAGGGGGTGGAGACCGAGGGGGAGTGGCGCTGGCTCACCGACCACCACGTCGACTTCGTGCAGGGCTACTTCTTCGCCGAGCCGGGGCTCCCCCCGCCATCCCCCCGCACCCTGCCGGCTGCGACCGCGTAGCGGCGCGCCGTCGCCTCCGGTAGCCCGAGGGGCAGGCACGGCGCTTGCGACCCCGAGGGGAAGGGCGTGCGGACACGTCCGCGAGACGCACTTCCCAAGAGGGGTATCGCATGCAGACCCGCTACTTTGCCCTCGTTGCCGGCCTGGTCTACGTCCTGGTCGGCATCGCCGGATTCGTCCCGGCGTTCCGCACGGCGCTGAACGGCGCAGCCCCGGCGCTCGCCGTCGACGGCGCCGCCGGACGGCTGTTCGGTCTCTTCCCGATCAACGTGCTGCACAACCTCGTCCACCTGGGGATCGGCATCTGGGGGCTCGCGGCGTACGCCAGCTACTCGGCGGCGCGGACGTTCTCGCGAGGTCTCGCCTGGATCTACGGCGTGCTGGCGGTGATGGGGTTCTTCCCGGGGCTGAACACGCTGTTCGGCCTCGCGCCGCTCTTCGGCCACGACATCTGGCTGCACGCCGGCACGGCGCTCGTCGCGGCCTACTTCGGCTACCGGACGCCCGAGGAGGTCGAGGTGCGGCCGGGGGTCACCGGGCGGCGGCGCGACCGTCAGGCGGCCTGACCGGCGGCCGGTGCGCGGGGCAGGCGGACG
>DATCKS010000589.1:0-5193 GCA_036562265.1 Thermodesulfobacteriota bacterium
TCAGGCACGGCTCGGGCCCGGCCCCTCGATCCTCGCCCGCACGCAGTCGAAGAAGGCGGCGGTCAGCTTCTGCGTGACGCCGCCCAAAAGGCGAGCGGCGACGCTCGCGATGGCCCCCGAGACGGAAACGTCCGCGGTCCAGGCGAGATCGGTTCCCCCGGCGGCGTTGTCGGTCAGGACCATGCCGCTCTCGGCGTCCATGGCGCTGCCGGGCGCGGTGCCGTGGGCCTTCATGCGCGCGCGGTTCGGCGCGTCCAGCTCGAGCCACTCGACGTCGGTCGTGAAGCGCGCCTTGACGCTGCCGAAGCCGATCCCGGCCACGGCGCGGAAGCGCCGGCCCGGCTCGGTCACCTCGAGCGTCTCGAGCCCCGGCACGCACTGGCTCACCCCTTCGGGGTCGGTGAGGAAGCGCCAGACGGTCTCCCGCGGCGCGTTGATGGTCACGGCCCCTTCGAATCGCATCCCGGTGCCCTCCAGGTCGTGCGGTCCAGCGTGGCACGGAACGACAGCCACCCGCAACCCCCCGCGGGGTCACCCCGCGGGGTCAGGCCTTTCCATTTTCCGTTCCGTTGTCGCAGTCGGCCCGCTGGCCGGTCCCGGCGGCCGGCCCCCGCGGCAGGGCCTGGCCGCCAAGGCGAGGCGTCGGTGAGGCGAGGGTCGCCACGGCAAGCCCGCCCAAGAGCACGTCGGCCACACCGCCCGCCTGCGCGGCCAGGTCGGCGTGCGCGCCGGAAAGGACCCAGGCCGTGGCGACCTGGTCGAGCGTCCCGTAGACCACGTTGCGGGCGAGACGCGGGTCGACGTCGGTGCGCAGGACGCCTTTCGCCTGACCGTCGGCGATGATCCGGTCGAGGACGGCGAAGTAGCTGCGCATCACCTCGCTGATCGCCCGTCGCATCTCCGGGTCGACCTGGCGCAACTCGATCTGCGTGACCGTGGCGAAGGCGCGGTCGGCCGCGAGGGTCTCGAGGTGGTCGGCCACGAAGGCGCGAAGCCGCGCGACCGGGTCGGCGAGGCGCCCCTCGTCGGCCATCCGGCGCGCCACCATCTGGCCGAGGCGCTCGCGGAAGAGGCTCACCAGGAGGTCCTTCTTGTTCCGGAAGTAGAGGTACACGGTGCCGTTGGCGACGCCCGCCACCTCGGCGATGCGCGCCATCCGGGCCCCGTGGTACCCCTGCTCGGCGAAGACGGCCACCGCCGCATCGAGAATCGCCCGCTCCTTGTCCCCGGTCCGCCTGCGCACGGTCGCCTCCCCGGTGATTTAATGGACGACGCGTCAGTCAGTCTGGTATCCTGTTCTATCAGGAAACGGGCGCGGAAGGAAGCGCCGCGAGGATCGGGCTCCCGCCCCCGCTTCACAGGAGGCGTCCCCATGACCGCCAACCGCATGCACGTGACCAGCGAGGAGGAATCCCGGCAGGTCGCCGAGCAGGCGCGCCAGAGCGAGTGGGAAGGCCGCGGCTTCCTGCGCGACCTCTTCCTCGGCCGCTTCGACGTGGGGCTCATCCACCCCTTCCCCGCCTCCGCCCCCGAGCGGCCGGAGTTCCGCGAGTTCTACGATCGGATGGAGGCCTTCCTCAGGACCGTCGACTCGGCCGCGATCGACCGGACGGGCGAGTACCCGCCGGAGGTCATCGACGGGCTCAGGCGCCTCGGCGCCTTCGGGATGAAGATTCCCACGGAGTACGGAGGCCTCGGCTTCTCGGTGCACGAGTACTGCACGGTCATGGAGATGATCGGCAGCTACGACGGCAACATCTCGGCGCTCCTGTCGGCCCACCAGTCGATCGGCGTGCCGAAGCCGCTCACCCTGTTCGGCACCGAGGCGCAGAAGCGCCAGTACCTCCCACGCTGCGCGCAGGGCGCCATCTCGGCCTTCGCCCTGACCGAGCCGCACGTCGGTTCGGACCCCGCCAGCCTCTCCACCACCGCGGTGCGCGACGGCGACGACTACGTCCTCAACGGCGAGAAGCTCTGGTGCACGAACGGCACCCTGGCGGAACTCCTCGTCGTCATGGCGCGCGACCCGGAGACGCGGAAGATCAGCGCCTTCGTCGTCGAGACCGCCTGGCCCGGCGTGACCGTCGAGTACCGCTGCCGGTTCATGGGGCTCAAGGCGCTCGCCAACGGCATCATCAGCTTCGACAACGTCCGGGTGCCGAGGGCGAACCTGATCGGCGAGGAGGGCAAGGGGCTCAAGATCGCCCTGATCACCCTCAACACCGGCCGGCTCACCCTCCCCGCCATCTGCGCGGGCCTGGCCAAGCAGTGCCTGCGGATCACGCGCGGGTGGGCGGCGGCCCGCTCCCAGTGGGGCGGGCCGATCGCCCGGCACGAGGCGATCGCCCACCGCATCGCCGACATGGCCGCCACCACCTTCGCCATGGACTCGATCTGGAAGCTCACGAGCCAGCTCGCCGACCGGGGCGGCTACGACATCCGGCTCGAGGCGGCGGCGGCCAAGGAGTGGAACACCGTGCGCGCCTGGGAGCTGATCGACCAGACGCTCCAGACGCGCGGCGGCCGCGGGTACGAGACCGAGACCTCGCTCGCCGGCCGTGGCGAGACGCCGATCGGCGTCGAGCGGATGATGCGCGACTCCCGGATCAACCTGATCTTCGAGGGGTCGAGCGAGATCATGCACCTCTTCATGGCGCGCGAGGCGGTCGACACGCACCTCCAGGTGGCCGGCGCCCTCGTCGACCCGAAGAAGACGCTCGGCGAGAAGCTCGCCGCCCTGCCGGGGATGGCCCGCTTCTACGCCGGCTGGTACCCGGGGCTCTGGCTGCGGGGCGTTCGGACCGGCTCGTCCTACCGCGAGTTCGGACCGCTCGGCGCGCACCTCGCCTTCGTCGAGCGGAGCGCGCGCAAGCTCGCCCGCGAGACGTTCCACGCCATGGGGGTCTACGGCGCGAGGCTCCAGCGCAAGCAGGCGTTCCTCTTCCGCGTCGTGGACATCGCCATGGAGCTCTTCGCGATGGCGGCCACGGTGAGCCACGCCCACGCGCTCGCGGGGCGTCCCGAGGGGGAGCGGGCCCGGACGCTCGCCGACCTCTTCTGCCGCAACGCGCGCCGCAAGGTGGCGGCGCTCTTCCGCGCCCTCTGGCGCAACGACGACGCGCGCAAGACCCGCGTGGCGGCCGACGTGGTGGCCGGTCTCGACCGGTGGCTCGAGGCGGGGGCGTTCGACCTCGGGCTCTCGCCCGAGGCGTTCGAGGCGAAGCCCTTCCGCCGGGCCGCGCGGACGCCGGCGGAGGCCCGCGCGGGCACCGGCCGGAGCTGACGGCGCCCGACCGGGGCCGGCTTGACGGCCCCGGAGCGGGCGACCAGACTTGAAGGAGGATGCGCCCCGAGATCCGCAAGATCCGCGACGCCATGGAGGCGGCGCACTACGTCACGGACGCGCCGGTGGCGACGGCCGTCCACCTCGCCGTCACGCTCGGCCGGCCGCTCCTCATCGAGGGGCACGCCGGCGTCGGCAAGACGGAGGTCGCCAAGGTCCTCGCGGCGGTTCAGCAGACCGACCTCATCCGCCTGCAGTGCTACGAGGGCCTCGACGCCGCGCAGGCGCTCTACGAGTGGAACTACCCGAAGCAGCTCCTGCGCATCAAGCTCGAGGAGGGTGACGGCCGCCCGATCGAGGCGCGCGAGGCCGCGATCTTCAGCGAGCCCTTCCTGCTCAAGCGCCCGCTCCTCAAGGCCATCGCGCACGCAGGCCCGCCCCCGGTGCTGCTCATCGACGAGATCGACCGGGCCGACGAGGCGTTCGAGGCGTTCCTGCTCGAGATCCTGTCCGACTTCCAGGTGACGATCCCGGAGGTGGGGACGATCCGCGCGGAGCGGCCGCCGCACGTGATCCTCACCTCGAACCGCACGCGGGAGCTGACCGACGCCCTGAGGCGCCGCTGTCTCTACCTCTGGATCGACTTCCCGGACCTCGAGAAGGAGGTCCGCATCATCCGCGCGCGGCTCCCTGGGGTGAACGAGCGGCTCGCGGTCGAGATCGGCCGCGTCATGCAGCGGCTCAGGCGCGAGCGGCTCGCCAAGCTGCCGGGCGTGGCCGAGACGCTCGACTGGGCCGCGGCGCTCGCCGCGCTCCACGCCGACCACCTCGACGCCGAGCTCGTGGCCGAGACGCTCGGCTGCATCCTCAAGGACGCGGACGACGTGCGCAAGGTCGAGCGGCTCCTCGCGCAGGGCGGCGTCGCGGCGCTCGTCGGGACCGACGGCGATGGACACCCCTAGGCCGCGCAGCCTCGACGCCGCAGTGGTCGCGTTCGCGGCCCGTCTGCGCGCGGAGGGGCTCGAGCTGCCGGCGGGCCACGCGCTCGTGGCGCTCCGGGCGCTCGAGGCGGTCGACGTCGCCGACCGCGAGGAGACCCGCCTCGCCCTGCGGGCGGTCTTCCCGTCGCGGCCCGAGGAGCTGCCGCTCTTCGACCGGGCCTTCGAGCGCTTCTGGGCGGCCAGGCCGGCACGCATGCCGGCGGTCAACGAGGTGCCGCTGCCGCCCGACCGGCCGGCCCCGCCGGTCGTGCGGACCGACGCGGCGCGAGCCGACCCGCGTGTCCTCGCGGGGCTCGCCCCGCTCGCCGAGACGCTCAGGGAGTGGGCCGAGGGGGAGGCGAGCGAGGACGACGACGCCCGACTCGACACGGCGGCCCTTTCCGACATCGAGGTCGTCGCCGAGAAGGACTTCTCCACGTTCACCGCCGACGAGCTGCCGGCCATTGGCCGCCTCACCCGCCGGCTCGCCCGCCGCCTGGCGGGGCGGCTCGGCCGGCGGCGGGTCGCCGGCCGCCGCGGGGCGGTCGACCTGCGCCGGACCCTGCGGCGCAACCTCGGCAAGGGCGAACTCATCGAGCTGGCCTACCGCCGCCGGGCGCCGCGGCCGCCGCGCCTCGTCGCGCTCTGCGACGTGTCGGGGTCGATGGACCTCTACAGCCGGTTCCTGGTGCAGTTCCTCCACGCGCTGGCCGGCGCCTTCGCCGGGCTCGAGGTGTTCACCTTCTCGACGCGCCTGACGCGGGTCACCCCCCACCTCAAGGGGCGGACCTTCGCCCAGTCGCTGGCGGCGCTCGCGACGGTCACCGACTGGTCGGGCGGCACCCGCATCGGCGAGTGCGTCGACCGGTTCGTGCGGGAATGGGGTGCGCGCCACCTCGGCCGCCGCACGATCGTGATCATCCTGAGCGA
>DATCKS010000183.1:0-4276 GCA_036562265.1 Thermodesulfobacteriota bacterium
CAGATGGCGTGCGCGGCCACGAAGCGCGGGCCGAGGACGCCGAGCCCGGCGAGGTGCGCGGTGAGACTCGTCCCGTAGCGCTCGAGGCCGGCCAGCACCTGCACCTTCGACTCGGCGAGGTGGGTGTGGATGCCGACGCCGAACTCGGCCGCGGCGTCGCGCGCGCGGGTCCAGAGTTCGTCGCTGCAGTGCGTCGGGATCGTCGGCGCGATCGCGAGGTCGACGCCGCGCGCGCGGAAGCGCCAGCGCCGCAGCACGTCGACCATGCCGGCCATGGTCTCGGCCGGCGGCCGGGGGCGGAGCCGGTCCACGTCGGCGGCGACCCCCGGAGGGAGCGCCTCCCGTAGCCCCGGCACCGCGTCGAAGACCGTGCGGTCGGCGAGCATGGGGGCGACGACGGCCCGCATGCCGACCGCCGCGTACGCCTCGGCGACGGCCTCGATCCCCTCGAGCGTCGGCACCGGGAGTTCCAGGGTGAGATCGTACGCGGCCGTGCAGCCGTGGGTGACCATCTCCACCGCGCCGACGAGGGTCGCGAGGTGCCGGTCGTCGGCCGTCCGCCGGCCGTTGACCCACGGCCCCGCGTTGAGCAGGCGTTCGAGCGTCCAGCGGTCCCCGACCCCGCGCGAGAGCGTCCCGTGCGCGTGCGTGTGGGCGTTCACGAGACCGGGCAAGAGGAGGCGATCGGTGGCGTCGACGAGCCGCGCGTCGGCCGGCGCGGGGAGCCCCGGGGGGCCGACCTCGACGATGGTGTCGTCGGCCACGAGGAGGTCTGCTGGATCGGCGCGGCGCGCCGCCGGGTCGAGGATGCGGCCGCCGCGGATGACGAGGGTCGACATCCCCCGACTTTACACGAAGCGGCGAGACGGGGTTAGCTGGCCTCTTCCCCGACCTCCATCACGGGCGCCTCGATGGCGCGCGTGAGGGTGATGCCGTAGCGCTTGAGCTTGCGCCAGAGGGTGGTCCGGCTCATGCCGAGCTGCTGGTAGGTGAGGGTAAGGTTGTAGCCGTTCCGCTTGAGCGCCTCCACGATGCGCTCCCGCTCGCGCCGCGACGCGGGGCCGTCGTCGTCCGGCGCCGCCTGCCGCTTCGACCCCCGCTCGGTGGCCGCGGCAAGGTCCGCCGCCGTCAGCACGCGACCCTCCGCCGCGAGGGCGGCGCGCTCGAGGATCGCGGCGAGTTCGGACACGTTCCCGGGCCAGGCCTGGGCGGCGAGCCAGGTCGCCGCGTCGGGCGCGAGGGTGTCGGCCTGGCTGCCGACGCGCGCCGAGATGCGCGCGAGGAGCCCCTCGGCGAGCGGGACGATCTCGTCGCGGCGCTCGCGCAGCGGCGGCAGGTGGAGCGTGCGGGGCGCGAGGCGCTCGTAGAGGTCCGGCCGGAAGCCGCCCCGCCTCGCCCGCGTCGAGAGATCGCGGTCGGTCGTGGCGATGATCCGTGGCGGGCGCGGCGGCGCGCCCGGTTCGGCCGGCCGGCCGGCGGCCGCCTCGAGGGCGTCGAGCATGCGGATCAGCTCGCGCTGGACGGTGGCGGAGGCGGCCCACACCTGGGCCACGACGAGCGTCCCGCCCGCCGCCTCGTCGGCGAGGCCGCCCGCCTTCAAGAGCTCCGCCTCCTGCAGCGCGTGGTCGAGCGCCGCGCAGCGGAGCGTCCGCACCGGCGCCTCGCGGCGGGGGCCGGCGGCGTGCATGGTGCGGGCGAGGGTGACCTTGCCGGTGCCGGCCTCGCCGACGACGAGGACCGGCAGGTCGCTCGCCGCCATCCGCTCCGCCTCGCGATAGACCGATGCGGTGGCCGGCCCCGGGGTGAGGAACGGTTCGATCGGCTCCGCGCGGCGGGTCTTGATGCGGTCGATGGCCCGCTCCACCATCGAGCCGAGCTGCGACAGGGGGAAGGGCTTCTGGAGGTAGTCGAAGGCGCCGAGCTTCATGGCGTGGACGGCCGACTCGACGGTCGCGAAGCCGGTCATGAGGAGGATCTCGGCGCGGGGGCAGCGCTGCCGCGTCGCCTCGATGACCTCGATGCCGGAGAGGCCCGGCATCCGCAGGTCGGTGACGACGACGTCGACCGGGGCCCGATCGAGCTGGGCCATCGCCTCGGCGCCGGAGTCGGCAGTGGCGACCTCGAGCCCGACCTGGTCGGCCAGGTACCGCTGCACGACCGTCCTGACGGCAGGATCGTCGTCGATCACCAGAACCCGGTATCCCATCGCGCCTCCGTCAGTTCCCCGCTTGGCGGGCAAGCGGGCGGGATCATATGTAAGGCCCGCGGGCCATGTCAAGGAAAACGCTCCCCGATCGCCCCGGGCCCGGCCGGGAGCACGCGGTTCTACTGACAGAATTTCGGTCCGAGTCGCGCGTCATATTCGCTTGACAGCGCTCGTGAAGGAGCGTACAAACGGTGACTACCCCACCACGAAGCCAGGCATCTGGACCGCGAGTCCGGCCGACGTCAGACGAGAACCCCTCGGAGCGTGCGTCCGTGCGGCAACGGAGGCCCACGCGGCCGGCCGCACGAGGGCCGGCGCTCGGGCGCTTGTTGTGGGGAGGCGATTTTCCCCGTAGGGACGCGGGTTTTTTGCGTGCATTGTGACGGGCGTCACACAGTTCCCCGTCGGGACGCTGCACCATTCACGTCGACGCGAGGGATGGGCGAAGGGGACCGATGACGATTATCAAGGACACCGTCGAGGCGGACCAGCACTGGGGTGCCCTCGAAGAGGAAGAGCTCGACGAGTTGCTCCCGTCCGAGGAGCCCGAGGAAGAGCCGATAGAAGAGGCCGAGGCCGACGCCGAGGTCGACCGGTCCGACCCCGCCCAGGCGTATCTGCGCGAGATGGGGGCCATCCCGCTCCTCAAGCCGGACGAGGAGGTGCGGCTCGCCTCGACCATCCGCGAGGGGCGCGACGGCATCATTCGCACGCTCTCCGAAAGCTGGCTCGGCGTCCGGCACATCCTGCGCCGGGCGCGCCAGGTGGACCTCGGGCTGGTCTCGTTCGACGCGGTCTTCGGGCGTGACGACGACGGCGAGGACTCGCCGCAGGCCGATCCGGAGGCCATCAAGAAGACGATCGCGCGGCTTCGCCGCCTGGCGAAGCGTCCCGATCGCTACAGCGCCGCGATCCGCCGGACCGCCGGGGAGGTGCCGCTGGCCGAACGGGAGGCCGAACGCTTCGTGAAGCGGCTGCACCGGCTCGCCCGCAGGATGGGCGATCCCGGCCGCAAGCCGCGCAAGCGCGCCCTCAAGGCGGCGGCCCTCATCGACCTCAAGCCGGCCGAACTGCGGCAGCTCTCGCAGCACATCGCCGCCGAGGAGGCGCGGGTGCGCGAGGCGAAGGACGCCATGGCGAAGGCCAACCTCCGCCTGGTGGTCTCCATCGCCAAGCGCTACCTGTCGTCCCGGCTCTCCTTCCTGGACCTCATCCAGGAGGGGAACATCGGCCTCATGCGCGCGATCGAGAAGTTCGACCACCGGCGCGGCTACAAGTTCTCCACGTACGCCACCTGGTGGATCCGGCAGGCCATCGTGCGGGCCATCGTGAACCAGGGGCGGACCATCCGCCTTCCGGTCCACATGGCCGAGGCGGCGGGCCGCCTCGGCCGCACCGCCCGGGCGCTCCGGCAGGAGCAGGGGCGCGAGCCGACCCCCGAGGAGCTGGGGCAGGCGCTCAAGCTGCCGGCCGACCGCGTGCTCGACATCATCCGCAGCGAGCGGACGATGGCCTCGCTCGACGCGCCGGTCGGCGAGAGCGGCGAGAGCCGGCTCGGCGACCTCATCCGCGACTCGCGCGCGGTCGCGCCGACCGACCTGATCGCCGAGCGCGACCTGTCGGACCAGCTTCGCAAGGCGCTGGCGACCTTGACGCCGCGCGAGGAGCAGGTGCTGCGCATGCGGTTCGGCCTCGGGCCCGAGCCGGAGCACACGCTCGAGGAGGCGGGGCGCCGGCTCAACGTGACGCGCGAGCGGGTCCGGCAGATCGAGGCCAAGGCGCTCGAGAAGCTGCGCCGTCCCGGCTTCCGCCGCCGGCTCGAGGGATTCGTCGAGAGCTAGCGCGGCGGAGCCCGTGATGTTCGGGGGCCCGGCAGGCCTTGCCTGCCGGGCCCTTTCCGTTTTCGGGACCTTGAAGGGATGACGCGCTACGACGCCGTCGTGGTCGGCGCAGGCCCGAACGGTCTTGCCGCTGCCGTGACGCTCGCCCGCGCCGGACGCTCGGTGCTCGTGCTCGAGGGGGGCGAGACGATCGGCGGCGCCTGCCGGTCGGCCGCGCTGACGCTGCCGG
>DATCKS010000595.1:0-6945 GCA_036562265.1 Thermodesulfobacteriota bacterium
CCGTGGGCCCGGGGAGGACCGCTCGCGCCCGGCTCGTGATCGGCCTGCTCGTCGCCTCGGGGGTGCTGTCGGCCTGTACGCGCGGCCCCGACGAGGCGACCCTCAGGCGGGACCTTCAGGCCCGGCTCGACCAGGACTTCAAGGCGGGCGTGCTCGAGGTCGTCGGCCTCAACCGGCAGGGCAGCGCGCCCGCGCCCTCCGCGGACGGGCAGGCGGCCCGGCGCCTCGTGTACTTCAACGCCACGATGGCCTTCCGCGACGCGTACGACTTCGGCGCGTGGGAGGGGCTCTCGCCGGCTGTTCTCGCCACGGTGCTCGGCGCAACGGAGAAGGGGCTCGTCGGGATCAAGCAGGGCGGCAACGCCAGGGGCGACTGGGTGCGTGCCCGCGGCAGCGCGCTCTACGAGGCGACGCCGGACGGATGGCGCAGCGTCCGGACCGGACTCGAGGCGGGCGCGCCGCGGCCGCCGGTGCCCGAGGGGCAGGGGGCAGCGCCCCTGCGGGCCCGCGAACTGCTCGACACGCTGGCCAGCGAAGTGGCCCGGATCAAGGAGCCCGAGGGCCCTTCGGGTCGGATCGTCGAGTACGAGCTGTCCCGGGCGGTCCGAGACATCACGCTGCGGCTCGGCCAGCTCGATCGGGTGCTCAACGTCGCTGGCGGGCCGCCGGGAGGGGCGTACGCGCGGTTCGCGGAGGCGGTCGTCGGCCACCTGCAGCGGGCCGGCCGCCGGGTCCAGAGCGTTCCCACCGACGGGAGCGTGGAGAACTGCCGGCTGGTCGGGCGCGGTGAGGCGGCGTTCGGCATCGCCCAGGCCGACGTGGCCGGCCTGGCACTCGCCGGGGAGGGCCCCTTCGCCGCCGACGGGGCGTTCACGCGGCTTCGGACGCTCGGCAGCCTCTTCCCCGAGGCGGTCCATCTGCTCGTGCTGGACCGCTCGCCGATCCGCCGGGTGGCCGACCTCGAGGGCAAGCGCGTGGACATCGGGAAGCCCGCGTCCGGCACGCGGTACGACGCCCTGGCGGTGCTGGCCGCGCACGGGCTCGGGGTGAAGGACCTCGAGGAGGCGAGTCAGGACGGCCTCGCACGCGCGCTCGAGCGGCTCGAGCGTGGGGAGATCGACGCCCTCGTGGAGACGACCGCGGCGCCGGCCCCGGCCATCCAGGCGATGGCCGCCCGCGCGCGTGTCCGGCTCGTGCCGCTCGAGCCCGCGGCCGCCGCGCAGCTCGCGGCGGCCGGGTCGGGCCGGGTCCGGCTCACCTTGCCGACCAACACCTATCCGGACCAGACCGGGCCGGTACCGACCGTCGCGACCGCGGCGCTCCTCATCACGACGATCGACGTCCCGCAGGGCGACGTGGCAGCGCTCCTCCGGCTGGTTTTCGAGGAGGGGACGGACCTCGTGGCGCAGGGGAGCGCCGCCGGGGCGAGGGTGTCGAGGCAGACGGCACGGGTCGGCCTCACGATCCCCATGCACCCCGAGGCCGACCGGTACTTCGCGGTCGAGGAGCCGGCCGCGCGCCCGGCCAGTTCCGCGACCGCGAGCGGCTCGCCGAGGTAGTGCCGGCAGCGCCCGGCACAACGCGACGACGCTCGTCGAGACCGGCGGGCCGTCGGTCCACACCTGATCAAGCTCCTTAGCAGGATCACGCTCGTGCTGGCGGCGTTAAGTCAGGAGGGGGGCTACGCCCCCCTCCTGACAACTCGCCAGTGACAACAGCGAGTCGCGCCGCGAGAGCGGCGTGAGCCTCGCCGCATTTTTCGATTGACACCCGGCGTCCTCTGGCGTAGGCCCATCGGCATTGCCGATACGGGCGCTTACCGGTGGAGGTCAGCATGCGTCTGCCCTGGAGGTTGTCTTCGCTCGTCGTCGCCGTCACGGCGGCCGGGGTGATCGGTTCGGGGGTGCCGGCCCGGAACGCGCTCGCGCAGGAGGGCGGCACGACCGGCAACGTCAACGTGTTCCTCGGCGTCGACCTGCGCATCTCCAGGGCCGAGGTCGAGATCGCCGGCATCGACGTCGAGGCGGGCGGCAACCACCTGGCGGTCTTCGCCGGGTATCACTGGTAGCCGGCCCCGCTCCCAACCGTGGGGGCCGGCGTCGCCGGCCCCCTTCACCCGCCTCGCTCGCGTCGACACGCCGAGCGCTTGCCTGACAGAGTGAGCCTATGCTCGTCATCGGTCTACTGCTGGTCGCGCTCCTCACGGGCCTGGCCGTACCCGTGTCGGCCGCCGAGCGGGCCGACGAAGAGCGGGCGCCGATCGGCCTCGCGTTGCTCCTCGGGTACCGGGAACTCGACGCGGACGAGTGGGAGCATTCCGCCGGCCATTCCCTCACCGTTCGCCCCGCCCTGGCCGCCGGCGGCGCCTGGACCACGGCGACGCTCGTCACGGAGGGCGGCGGCGTCGAGCGGCGCGAACGCGACGAGGCGTTCGGCTACTGGGTCTCGGGCACCCTCTATCTCGGGTGGCGCGGCCCCGGGGTGATCGTCAGCGAGGTCCGGTACCTCGACGCCGAGGTAGACCTCCTCGGCCGCCGTCGCCAGGCTGGAGGGGTCTCCTTCGCCTTCGGGCTTCGATTCGGCGCTTTCTGATCGGCGAGCGAGGAGGTTATAATCGCCGGTCATGCGCTACTCCCGCGCCCTCATCCCGACCCTCAAGGAGACACCTGCCGACGCCGAGGTCGTGAGCCACCAGCTCATGCTCCGGGCCGGCATGATCCGCCAGCTCTCGCCGGGCGTGTACTCGTTCCTCCCCCTGGGGCTGCGCACGATCAGGAAGATCGAGCGCATCATCCGCGAGGAGATGGACGCGGCCGACGGCCAGGAGGTGGAACTGCCGATCGTCCACCCGGCGGAACTCTGGATGGAGAGCGGCCGGTGGGAGCGGATGGGGCCCGAGCTGCTCCGGTTCAAGGACCGGCGGGGACGCGACGCGGTGCTCGCCGCCACCAACGAGGAGGTCATCACCGACCTCGTCCGGCGCGAACTCCGCTCCTGGCGCCAGCTCCCGCTCCACCTCTACCAGATCCGGGTCAAGTACCGGGACGAGATCCGCCCCCGGTTCGGGGTCATGCGGGGGCGTGAGTTCACCATGGAGGACGGCTACACGTTCGACGCGGACGAGGCCGGCCTCGAGGCGTCGTACCAGAAGCTCTACCGGGCCTACTCGAACGTCTTCCGCCGCTGCGGGCTCGAGTTCCGCGCGGTGGAGGCCGACACGGGCGCCATCGGCGGCTCCTCCTCCCACGAGTTCATGGTGCTCGCCGACTCCGGCGAGGACGCCGTGGCGATCTGCACCGCGTGCGAGTACGCGGCCAACGTCGAGAAGGCGGCGATCGCGCCGCCGCCGCCCTCGCCGCGCGACGGGGAGGTCCCGGCGCCCGAGCGCGTCGCCACGCCGGGCGTCCGATCGGTGGACGACGTCGCCCGCTTCTTCGGCGTACCGGCCTCGCGCGTCCTCAAGACCCTCCTCTTCGAGGGGGACGGGCGGGTGTTCGCGGTCGTCGTCCGCGGCGACCACGAGGTGAACGAGGTCAAGCTGCGCACGGCGCTGGGGCTCGCGACGGTGGCCCCGGTGGCCGAGGAGCGGGTGCCGGCCATCGCCGGCGCGAAGGTCGGCTCGATCGGTCCCGTCGGGCTCCCGGTGGAGACGATCGCCGACGCCTGGGTGTCGACGGTGACCGACGGCATCGCCGGCGCGCGCGTCGACGACCATCACCTGAAGCACGTCGTCCCGGGGCGGGACTTCTCGCCGACGCGGACCCTGGACCTCCGCACGGCGGTCGACGGCGACCCCTGCCCGCGCTGCGGCGGGGCGCTGGCGATCCGCCGCGGCATCGAGGTGGGGCACATCTTCAAGCTCGGCACGAAGTACTCCGAGGCGATGCGCTGCACCTTCCTCGACGCGAACGGCGTCGAGCGGCCCGCCATCATGGGGACCTACGGCATCGGCGTGGGGCGGACGATGGCGGCCGCCATCGAGCAGAACCACGACAAGGACGGCATCATCTGGCCGGTCCCCATCGCGCCCTACCACGTCACGGTGCTGCCGCTCGCCACGACCGGCGAGGTGATGGCACGGGCCGAGCGGCTCTACGACGACCTGCGGGCGGCCGGCCACGACGTGCTGCTCGACGACCGCGACGAGCGTCCCGGAGGGAAGTTCAAGGACGCCGACCTGATCGGCATCCCGATCCGGGTGGTCGTCTCCGACAAGACCCTCAAGCAGGGGGCGGCCGAGGTCAAGGTGCGCCGTACCGGCGAGGTGCGCATGGTTCCGCTCGACGAGGCCGTGGCCGAGGTGGGGCGCCTCCTCGCGGCGCTGTCGGCGCCGACGCGCTGATGTCCGAGCGGCCGATCCTCGAGGGGGACCTCGCGCACTTCGGCGTCTTCGAGGTGCTCGCCTTCCTGGCCAGCGCCGGCCACACGGTGGTCGTCGAGTTCCAGTTCGAGGACGGCGTCGTCAAGCGCGTCCACCTCGACCGGGGCGAGATCGTGTTCGCGTCGTCCTCGCTCGTCGCCGACCGCCTCGGCGAGTCGCTGGTGCGCGCGGGCCAGCTCACCCAGGCCCAGCTCGACATCGCCTCGCGCGCCATCACGCCCACGAACAAGCTCGGCAAGGTGCTGGTCGAAATGGGCTGCCTCACGCCGCGCGGCCTCTTCGAGGCGGTCCGCCGCCAGGTGGAGGAGATCGTCGAGTCGCTCTTCGCCTTCGAGCGGGGCCGGTTCGTCGTGACGGCCGGCCTGCCGGAGGGGAGCACCCGCGTCCGCCTCAGAATGCCGACCCGGGAGTTCGTCCTCCAGGCGGTCGGCAAGACCGACGCGCCCGAGCCCCAGGCGGCCTCCGCCGCGGCGACCGACCTTGCGCCGATCGTCGACCGGTACGACCGCGTCCTCGCTGCGATCGCGCGCGTCATGCGCGAGCGGGGCGTCGACCCGAAGGTCCGGCTGGCCGACTTCGTGGCCGGCGCCGACTCGGCCCGCAGCGCCCTCTTCGCCGGCGTCATGCTGGGCGCCCCGGAGGGACTCGACGCCGCGCGCCTGATCGCCAACGCCTGCGCGCCGACCGGGGCCGCCGCGTTCGGCGAGACGCCGGCCGCCTATCTGGAGACCGGCCTCGAGGAGCTGTTCGCCTTCGCCCTCTTCGCCGTGGAGGACCTCATCGAGCCGGCCGAGGCCGAGGCGCTCGCCGCCGAGATCCGGGCGATCTTCGAGGGCGGGGAGGGGCGCTGAGGTGGAGCGCCGCCGCATCCAGGTGCCGCGCCCCCGGACCCCCCGGGAGCGGATCATGCTCGCCATCGACCGCCCCCGGCTGGACGAGGCGACCGTCGAGCTGATCCGGCAGCTCGCCCCGAAGGTCGGCGCCGTGAAGATCGGCCTCGAGCTGTACACCGCCGAGGGGCCCCGCGCGGTCGAGGCGGTCAAGGCTGCCGGGGGACGCGTCTTCCTCGACCTCAAGCTCCTCGACATCCCGAACACGGTGCGCGGCGCCGCGCGCGCCGCGGCCCGCCTCGGCGTCGACTTCCTCACGGTGCACGCGCTGGGGGGCGAGGCGATGCTGTTCGAGGCCTGGCAGGGCGCGGTCGAGGGCGCCGGCACCGCCAGGGCGCCGGCGCTCCTGGCCGTCACCGTGCTCACGAGCCTCGACGCCGCCGCCCTCGCCGCGGTCGGCGTGCAGGGGACGCCCGAGGAGGCGGTGCTGCGGCTCGCGCGCCTCGCCATCGCGTCGAAGATCCCCGGCCTCGTCTGCTCGCCGCTCGAGGTGCGGGCCCTGCGACACGCGCTCGGACCGGATCCTCTCCTCGTCACCCCCGGCATCCGCGGAGCCGAGTCGCTTCCGGACGATCAGCGACGGACGTTGTCGCCGCGGGAGGCGGTCGAGGCGGGAAGCGACTACCTGGTCATCGGCCGGCCGATTCTCGCCGCGCCCGATCCGATCGTGGCCGCCGAGCTGATCGGTCAGCAGATCGCGGCCGCCGATGCGCCGAGGCCCTGAGAGGCCGCGACCGACCGGGGAGGGGACCGGGCCCGCCTGGATCGCCGGCGTCCACCCGGTGCACGAAGCGCTCCTCGCCGCGCCGGCCGGGGTGCGCGAGGTGCTCGTCGCCCGGGAGGCGGAGGCGAAGCGGCTCGCGCCCATCCGCGAGGCGGCGGCCGCCGCCGGCGTGCCGGTCTCGCTGCGCGACCGAGCGGAGCTGAGCCGCATCCTGGGCCACGACCGGCACCAGGGGGTCGCCGCGCGCCTGCGCGGCCTGCCGGGCTACGTGGCGCTCGAGGACCTCCTCTCTCGCGTGGAGGCCGACCGGGCCGCCGGCCGGCCCGCGCTCCTCGTCCTCCTCGACGGCATCGTCGACCCGCAGAACCTCGGCGCGATCATTCGCTCGGCCGAAGGGGCGGGCGCCCAGGGGGTGATCATCCCGAAGGACCGGGCCGCGGGCCTCTCGGCCGCCGTCGTCCGCGCCTCGGCGGGGGCCGTCTACCACCTGCCGGTCGCGCGGGTGACGAACCTCGTGGCCGCCATGGCCACGCTCGCCGCGCGCGGGATCTGGACGGTCGGGACGGTCGCGCCGGGGCCCGGGGTGGGGGAGCGGGCGCAGGTGTACCACGAGGCGGACCTCGCGGGCGACCTCGCGCTCGTGATCGGCGCCGAGGGACGGGGCCTCAGGCGCCTCGTGGCCGAACGGTGCGACCTGCTCGTGACGATCCCGCTCCACGGGCGGGTCGGCTCGCTCAACGCGTCCGCCGCCGCCGCCGTCCTCCTCTTCGAGGCCAGACGGCAGCGAGCCGCCGGCGGCTAGGGCAGACCGCGCCTCCTCCACGGGGTCAGGTCTTTCCATTTTCCAGGGGGTCAGCATCTGTCTTGGGTGTCAAGCCGGTGAGAGGGCCGGCTGCCAGGGGCGGCCGGTCCGGACCATGGCATTGAGGATGATGAGCAGCTTGCGCATG
>DATCKS010000597.1:0-5102 GCA_036562265.1 Thermodesulfobacteriota bacterium
CCGCAGGAGCGCGCGCTGGTTGCGGGTAAGCGAGCCGACCTCGACGCCGCCGAAGCGGTAGCTCCCGCCGGTCGGGGTGTCGAGGCAGCCGATGATGTTCAGGCAGGTGCTCTTGCCCGACCCGCTCGCCCCCATCACCGCGACGAACTCCCCCTCGTCGATGTCGAGGTCCACCCCGCGCAGCGCGTGGACCGCGGCGGCGCCGGTCCCGTAGACCTTGGTGACGCCCAGGAGCCGGATCAGCGGCGTCACGCGTCACTCCGCGGCGACAGCGTCGACGACCACGACCATGCCGGGCTCGAGCGCGCCGGCGAGCACCTGGGACGAGACGCCGTCCGTCGCGCCGATCGTGACGGGAATCTCCTCGAGCCGCCCGTCGCGGAGCGTGAAGACGCGGCGCTGCCCGGCCGTCCCCTCCGGTTCGGCCGGCCGCCGCGCGCCCGAGCGGGGCGGCCGCGGCAGGAGTCGGCCGATCAGGCTGCCGCCGCCCGACCGCTCGCTCGTCGGCGCCGCCGGGGGGGCGAACCTGAGCGCCGCGTTCGGCACGAGGAGGGCGTTCTCGACCTGGTCGACCGTGATGGTGGCGGTCGCCGTCATGCCGGGCCGAAGGGTGAGGTCGGCGTTGTCCACCTCGAGCACCGCCGGGTAGGTGACGACCCCGTCCGTCGTTTCCGACCCGTAGTTCACCCGCGTGATCCGCGCGGGGAAGGTGCGGTCCGGGTAGGCGTCGACGGTGAACGTGGCCTCCTGCCCCGCCCGCACCTGGCCGACGTCCGCCTCGTCGACGTCGACGTGGAGTTCCATCTTCGCCAGGTCTTCCGCGAGGACGAAGAGCACCGGCGCCTGGAACGTGGCGGCGACCGTCTGGCCCGGCTCGACCGCCCGCGTGAGCACCACGCCGTTGATCGGCGAGCGGATGACGGCCTTCTCGAGGTTCGTCCGATCGGCGTCGAGCGTGGCCCGGGCCTGGGCGACCGCCGCCTTCGCGCTCGCCTCGTCGGCCCGGGCGCGGGCGAGGTTGGCCCTGGCCGAGTCCATCTCGTCCTGCGAGGGGACCCGGCCGCCGCTGAGCTCGCGGACGCGCGCGAGTCGCGACAACCTGGCCTTCGCCTCCTCGACGCTCGCCTGCGCCTGGAGGACCCTGGCCTGCGCCGCCGCGAGCGCCGCCTCCGACTGCTGAACCTGCGCCTCGAGCTTGGTGGTGTCGAGTCGCGCCAGGACCTGGCCGACCTCCACCCGATCGTTGTAGTCGACCTCGACGCTCCGGATCGTGCCGGACACCTCGATGCCGACCTCCACCTGGTTGGTCGGCTGGAGGGTCCCGGTCGCCGTGACCGTCACGGTGAGGTTGCCTCGCCGCACCGGCGCGGTCTCGTACCGCACCGCCTCGCCCCGGTCCCACGTGAGCCAGGCGAGGACGGCGATCGCGAGCGCCGCGACGACCGCGCCGCGGACCGCCCACCGCACGAGACGGGAGCGGCGGCGGGACGGGCCGTCGAGGCCGAGCGCGGCGGCGACGTCGCGTCGAGGTGCCGATGCCGGGTCCGTCATGGCGTACCGTCCGATCCGGCCGCGCCGGGCGTCCAGCCGCCGCCGAGCGCCTTGTAGAGGGCGATCAGGTTCGAGACGACCGCCCCCTCGCTCGCCGCGAGCTGGTCCTGGAGCGACAGGAGCGTCCGCTGGGCCTCGAGGACCTGCTGGAAGTCGAGGAGCCCCGATTCGTACTGCTGCGCTGCGAGCGTGGCGGCGCGCTCGGCCGCCGCGGTTCCCTCGCGCAGGGCCTGGCGGCGCACCTGCTCCTCCGCGAACGCCACGAGCGCGTTCTCGGTCTCCTCGAGCGCCGTCCGCACGGCGGACTCGTACGCGAGCAGAGCCTGCTCCTGGAGCGCCGACTCGATCCGGACGGTCGCGCGAAGGCGGCCGGCGTCGAACACCGTGAAGAGCCCGTTCACGCCCAGGGCGGCCGTCCGCGCGGAAGCGGTGAACAGGTTCGAGAGGGACAGCGCCTCGAGCCCGATCGACCCGACCAGGGAGAAGGCGGGGTAGAGGTCGGCGGTGGCGGCGCCGACCCGGGCCGTCTGCGCGGCCAGCTCGCGCTCCGCGCGCCGGACGTCGGGCCGGCGGCGCAGCACGCCTGCCGGGACGCCGACCGCCACGGCGGCCGGCACCTCGGGGAGCGCCGCCGGGGCGGCCAGCTCCGCGTCGAGGGCGCCCGGCTGGTCCCCCAGGAGGACCGCGAGCCGGTGGCGCGCCTCGGCGAGCTGGATCCGGAGCGTGGGGATCGCGGCCCTCGTCTGCTCCAGGTTGTACCGGGCCTGCTCGACGTCGAGCTGCGTGACCAGGCCGGCCTCGAAGCGGAAGCGCGCGATCTCGTAGGTTTCCCGCTGCACGTCGAGGTTCCGTTCGGCGATCGCGATCCGCGCCTGGGTGGTCCGCACGTCGACGTAGTTCTGCCCGACCTCCGCGAGGAGGCTCACCAGCGTGTTCCGCAGGTCCTCCTCGCTTGCCTGCAGGCTGGCGGTGGCCGCCTCGACGGCGCGCCGGGTGCCGCCGAAGAGGTCGAGTTCCCAGCTCGCGTCGAAGCCGGCCGAGTAGAGCGTCCGCGTCGTGTCCGGGCGGATCGCGACGCCGGGGACGCTCGCGCCGCCGGCGCCGGTCTCCTCGCTCGAGCGCTGGCGGGTGACCGACGCGCTCGCGTCGACGCTCGGGAGGTAGTCGGCGACGACCTGGCGGCGACGCGCCCGCGCCTCGCGGACGCGCGCCTCGGCCTGCTTGAGTTCGAGGTTGCCCGCCACGGCTCGCTCGACGAGCCGCGTCAGCATCGGATCGTCCAGGGTCGCCCACCAGCGCCCGAGCGCCTCCGGCTCCTCCACCGCCATCGAGACGCCCGGCGCCAGCTCGGCTTGCCAGACCGAAGGGACGGCCGGCTCGGGCGGCGAGTAGTCGGGCCCGACCGCGGCGCAGCCGGCGGCCGCGACGCCGATCGCCGCGACGAGGCCGAGCCCTCCTTGGCGGATCACGTCGGCACTCGGCCCGCTTCCAGTGCCGGCGGGCCGCACCGCCGGCGGCCCGCCACGTCCAGGGTCCTCATGCGGCGCCTCCCTCCGGCGAGGCGTTCGCAAGGCCCGTGCCGTGCGGCCTGTCCGGAAAAAGCGCCGTGCGGAGCCTCCGTTACGCCGCTCGGACCCTCGGGGGCTGGGGCGGGGGCGCCCCAGGTGGCCCCGCGGTGGGATACCGCGGCGGTCGTCGAAGCCCAAGATCGGCCGCGCGCGTGTCGCGCGGAAGGCGTATCCTTCTTGAAGACAGGTCGTCGGGATCGTGTTGCCGGTCGGTCCGGTCGTCGAGCCCGCGGCAGGTTCGGAGGGAGCGGACGACGAATCCCTTCTGGATCGTGGCGGCGGCGGCGTGCCTGCTGGTCGTGGGTGTGGGCCTGGTCCTCGGGTACCTCGCGGCACGGCACCCCGGATCGCCCGCGGCCTACTACCGGCAGGGCTTTCGCGACCCGCGCCGGGAGCGGCTCTTCCTGGCGTCGCTCGGCTTCTTCCTCGCCTTCGGCGTCGTCCGGGGGATCACGCACGCCATCCGCGACCGGATCGGCCCCTTCCACGACGTCGCCGTCGGCGGGACCCACGTGCACCATCTGGTCTGGGGCATCCTCCTCCTCCTCGGCGTCGGCTACTGCTGGCTCGTCCAGGTCGGGACCGGCGTGGAGGGCTCGTCGACGCGGGCGTCGAAGCTCACGGCCACCCTCTACGGCATCGGGTCGGCCCTCACGCTGGACGAGTTCGCGCTCTGGCTCCGCCTCGAGGACGTGTACTGGACGCCCGAGGGGCGGGAGAGCATCGACGCGGTGACGCTCTTCGGCGCGGCGCTGTCGGTCGGCCTGTGGGGCGGGCCGTTCTTCCGCGTGATCGGCCGCGCCGTCGCCCGCGAGGCGCGCCACGCTGCGGGGCGGTGAGGCGGCTCTCCCGCGTGCGCTAGCGCGCGTACACCTCCGCCCGGCACCGCTTGCAGATGTACCGGTCCTTGATGGCGAAGTCGTAGAGGTAGCCGGGCAGGAGGACGAGGATCCAGAGGCAGGCGCGGAAGAGGAGCTGCTTCGGCTGCCGGCCGAAGGGGGTCATCTTGCCGGAGTAGCCGCAGGCGCGGCAGACGAGGTGGGGCCGCGGGGTCATGCCGGAGCGCCGGTGTGCGCCTCGAGCGCGTCGAGGAAGCGGTCGACCGCCGCGGCCGGGTCGGACGCGGCCATGACGGCGCCGATGCAGGCGACGCCGTGCGCGCCGGCCTGCACCACCTCTGCCACCCGCTCCGGCGTGAGCCCGCCGAGGGCCAGCACCGGCAGGCCCGCTTCGCCGACCGCGCCGGCGAGCGCCGCCACGCCGAGGGGCGGGCCGGCGGCGCGCTTGGACGTCGGCTCGTATACCGGACCGAGGACCACGAAGTCGGCCCCGCGGTCGCGCGCGGCCGCCGCCTCGGCGGCCGAGTGCGTCGAGACGCCGACGAGGCCGGTGGCGGCGAGGAGCTTGCGGGCCGCGTCGGGAGGGAGCCCCCGCGCCGGCAGGTGCACGCCGTCGGCCTCGGCCGCGATCGCCACGTCGAGCCGGTCGTTCACGAGGAGGCGGGCGCCGTGGTCGCGCGTGACGGCGCGGACCTCGCGCGCCAGGGCGAAGAGCGGCCCGCCGTCGAGGTCCTTCTCCCTGAGCTGGACGCCGACGCGCGCGCCGCGCGCGGCGGCCCGGGCGAGCGCGGCGGCGAGGACGGCGGGAAGGGTGCGGCCGGCCGCCTCCGCGGCCTTCCGGTCGGTCACGAGGTAGAGCCGGAAGTCGAGCCGGGCCATACCCGTGAGTCTACTCGATCATCCCCTCGATGGGGCTCGAGGCCTGGGCGTAGAGCTTCCGCGGGATCCGCCCGGCGAGGAACGACTTGCGGCCCGCCTCGACGGCCGCCTTCATCGCCTGGGCCATGAGCACCGGGTTCTTCGCGCCGGCGATGGCGGTGTTCATGAGGACGGCGTCGACGCCGAGTTCCATGGCGTAGGCGGCGTCGGACGCCTGGCCGACGCCGGCGTCCACGATGACCGGCACCTTCGCGAACTCGAGGAT
>DATCKS010000188.1:0-5391 GCA_036562265.1 Thermodesulfobacteriota bacterium
GTCGTGACGGTGGGGCGTGCCGCCCCGAACCCGCACCAGGAGGTCCTGAAGCGGTGTCCATCCTCGTCTCCGGGGTTTCGGTCTTCGACGGCCGCTCCCCCCGGCGCCGGTCCGGACCGGTCCTCGTGGAGGGGGACCGGATCGCGGCGATCGGGCCGGAGGCCGAGCGGCGCGCCGCGTCCGCCGAGCGGCTCGACTTCGGTCACCTGCGCGACGCGACGCTCATGCCGGGTCTCGTCGACTCGCACGTCCACCTCGCCATCAGCGGCGCCGATCAGTCGGAGAAGGCCGACCCCGACGTGCTCATGGGGCTCAGGATGGCCTACCACGCCCGGATCACCCTCGAGGCCGGCATCACGACGATCCGCGACATCGGCGCCAAGAACCACATCGACGTGCACTTCCGGCGCGCGCTCGAGCGCGGCTACGTCCCAGGCCCCCGCATGCTGATCGCCGGCAAGCCGATCATCCCGACCGGCGGCCACTGCACCTACATGGGGCGCCAGGTGGACGGGCCGGCCGAGGCGCGCCGCGCGGCGCGCGAGCAGATCCAGGCCGGCGTCGACTGGCTCAAGCTCATGGTGACGGGCGGGATCATGACCGACGGCACCGACCCGCGGACCGAGCAGATGTTCCCGGACGAGGTCGCCGCGGTCGTCGAGGTGGCCAGGGCCGCCGGCCGGCCGGTCGCGGCGCACTGCCAGGGGGGCCCGGCGGTCCGCCACGTGATCGAGGCGGGCATCACGTCCCTCGAGCACGGGCTCTGGCTCACCGAGGCCGACGTGGAGCTCATGGTCCAGCGGGGGATCTACTACGTCCCGGCCTGCTCGTCGATCCACCTGATCGCCCGGGGCGAGCCGGTTCCCGGCAACCCCACGCCGCCACCCCCCTGGTCGGTGGCGAAGGCGAAGCCGGCGACCGAGGCGCACCGGAAGAGCTTCGCCCTGGCGCTCGCGGCGGGCGTGAAGATCGTGGCCGGGTCCGACTACCTGCAGGCCGGGCTCCCGTACGAGCTCGAGCTGATGGTCGAGTGGGGGATGAACCCCGTCGACGCCCTGCGCTCGGCCACGACCGTCGCGGCGGAGATGCTCGGGTTGCCGGAGATCGGCGCGGTCGAGCCGGGCAAGATCGCCGACCTCCTCGTCGTGGAAGGGAACCCCTGCGAGGACATCCGGGCCGTGTCCCGGCCCGTGGCCGTCCTCCAGTCGGGTCGTCTCGTGATCCGTCACGCGCGGGCCGCCGGTCCGGACGCCGGCCCCGCGGGGAGAGCGTGAATGCGCGCATCGATCAGGTGGCTTCCGGGCCTGCTCGTCGGGCTCGCCCTCGTGCTCGGGCCGACCGCGACGGCCGGCGCCGAGGATCGTGACAGGACCGTGGTGGTCGCCGTCGGCGTCGACGCGACCTCCATGGACCCGTACCTCTCGACCAACATCACCGACAAGCACGTGGCGTCGCACCTCTTCGACACGCTCCTGCGCCGCGACGACGCCATGCGGATTCAGCCGAACCTCGCGACGAGTTACCGCGCCGTGTCGCCGACCGTGTGGGAGTTCACGCTGCGGCCCGGCGTCCGGTTCGACGACGGCACGCCGCTGACGGCCGAGGACGTGAAGTTCACGATCGAGCACGCGCTCGACCCCGCCCTCAAGGCCCCTTCGGTCGCCCAGTTCCGCCCGATCGTGCGGGTCGACGCGGTCGGTCCCCACACGGTCCGCATCACGACGAAGGAACCGTACCCGGCACTTCCGGCCGTGATGGCCGAGTGCTGGATCCTCTCGAAGGCCCAGGCGGCCAAGGGGCAGCAGGCGCTGAGCGAGCGCCCCGTCGGCTCCGGTCCCTACCGGCTCAAGGCCTGGGCGCGGGGCGACTCGATCCTCCTCGAGGCGCGCACCGACTACTGGCAGGGGGCGCCGAAGATCCCGTACGTGCGGTTCAGGACCGTGCCCGACCAGAACACCCGGTTCGCGCAGCTCAGGACCGGCGAGGCGGACATCGTGGCCGCCCTGCCGCCCGAGGCCGTGGCGCTCGTCGCGGGCGACAGGTCCGTCCGGATCGCCAGGGCTCCCGGCGCGCGCGCGTACTTCGTGGGCCTCAACACGAGGCTCGAGGGGCCGCTGCGCGACAGGCGGGTCAGGCAGGCGCTGAACCACGCGGTCGACGTCCAGGCGCTCCTCGACTTCGTCTACGAGGGGTACGGCTCGAGACTCGCGACCCTCCTGACGCCGCAGCAGTTCGGCTACACCGCGAGCGTGACCCCGTACCCCCACGACCCGGCGAAGGCGAAGGCGCTCCTTGCCGAGGCGGGCTTCCCGTCCGGGTTCGCGATCCGGATGGAGTCACCCGAGGGGCGGTACCCGAAGGACCGGGAGGTCGCGCAGGCGATCGCGGGCCAGCTCGCCAGGGTCGGCGTTCGCGTCGACCTCGCGATCCGCGAGTGGGGCACCTTCGTCGGGCAGTTCCGCACCGAGGCCGGCCCGCCGATGTACCTCATGGGGTGGAGCATCCCGACCTTCGATCCCGAGACGATCCTGACGCCGCTGCTCACGCCGAACCAGACGTACGGCCGGTTCGACACGCCGAGCCTGACCCGGCTCATCCACGAGGCGCGGTCGACCGTGTCGCCCGAGGCCCGGGCGGCGCTGTACGAGAAGGCGCAGGTGCTCATGAAAGAGGAAGCGCCGGTGATCTTCCTCTTCCAGCTCGAGGACCTCTACGGCGTGTCGAATCGGCTCGACTGGACGCCGCGGTCGGACGAGCGGATTCTTCTCTACCAGGCGGCGTTCCGGTAGGGCCAGGCTCCCACGTGGCCGTCGTCGTCGCCAGGCGGCTGCTCGATGCGCTGCCGGTGCTCGTCGGCAGCTCGCTGCTCGTGTTCCTGCTGGTCCACCTCTCCGGCGACCCGGCGCTCCTCATGCTGTCGCCGGACACCCCGCCGGAGCAGGTGGCCGAGTTCCGGCGGGCCCACGGGCTCGACCAGCCGCTCCACGTGCAGTACCTCCGGTTCGTCGGCGGCGCGATCCGGGGCGACCTCGGCGAGTCGATTCGCTTCCGCCGGCCGGCCCTCGACCTCGTCCTGGAGGCGCTCCCGGCCACGCTCGAGCTCGCGGCGGCGAGCCTCGTCCTCGTCGTGGGCGTAGGCGTGCCGCTCGGCGTCCTGTCGGCCGCCCGGACGGGGACCGCGATGGACGCCGCCGTCCGGGGGCTCGTCTTCGTCGGCCAGGGGACGCCCCCCTTCTGGCTCGGCCTGATGCTGATCGTCGTCTTCGCCGTGAAGCTGCGGCTCTTGCCGTCGTCCGGCCGGGGCGACTTCTCGCAGCTCGTCCTGCCCGCCGTCACGCTGGCCGCCTACTTCGTCGCCGCGGTTGCGCGGCTCACGCGCGGCGGCCTCGTGGCGGCGCTGCGGAGCGACTACGTGCGGACGGCGCGGGCGAAGGGGCTTGCGCCATGGAGGGTCCTCTTCGGCCACGCGCTCCGCAACGTCCTCATCCCGGTCGTCACGATGATCGGCCTGCAGACCGGGACGCTCCTCGGCGGCGCGGTCGTCACGGAGACGATCTTCGCCTGGCCGGGAATGGGTCGCCTGATCGTGGACTCGATCTACCGGCGCGACTACCCGGTCGTGCAGGCGGCGATCCTCGTCACCGTGGTCCTCTTCGTCGCGGTGAACCTCGTGGTCGACCTCTCGTACCGGCTCCTCGATCCGAGGGTCCGCCATGAGTAGGGGCCGCGCCGCGCGGCTCCTCGCCGTGGCGTGCGGTGGGGTGGTCGGCGCCTTCGCGCTGATCGCCCTGTTCGCCCCGTGGCTTGCGCCGTACGATCCGAACGGGACCGACCTCGGCAGTCGGCTCCTGCCCCCCGCCTTCCTCGAGCGGGGGCGCCTCGCGCACCCGCTCGGCACCGACCACCTCGGCCGGGACATCCTGAGCCGCCTCGTCGCCGGCTCGCGCGTGACGCTCCTGGTCGGTGCGAGCACCGTCCTCTTGGGCGGTCTTGTCGGCGGCGCGATCGGCCTTGCGACCGGGTTCTTCGGCGGCGTGCTCGACCGGGTGGCGATGCGGCTCGCGGACGTCCAGGCGAGCTTCCCCTACATCCTCGTCTCGCTCGCGTTGATCGCGGTCCTCGGGCCGAGCCTCGGCATCGTCATCGCGGTCCTCGGACTCGCGAGCTGGCCCGTGTACGCGCGGACGATCCGCGGGGCGGTCCTCGCGGTGAGGAGCCGGGACTACGTCACCGTGGCCGTCGCGCTCGGAGCGCACCCGATGCGGATCCTCGCGGCTCACGTGACGCCGAACGTCCTCGGGCCGCTCGTCATCGTGGCGACGCTGCAGGTGTCGAACGTGATGATCGCCGAGGCGACGCTCTCGTTCCTCGGCCTGGGCGTGCCGCTCTCGACACCGACCTGGGGCGGGATGCTCAGGGAGGGGCAGTCCTACCTCTTCTACGCACCCTGGCTCGCGGCGTGGCCGGGGCTGGCGATCATGCTGGTCGCGGTCTCGACGAACTTCCTCGGCGATGCGCTGAACGACCGGATCGCGTCGGCCTGACGGCCGCGAGAGACATCCGGGTTGCGATCATCAGTAGCCGCCGTACGGGTCGGCGGCCGCCTCGCCGAACCCTTCGTGGCACCGCCGGCACTGCGGCACGGCCGTCTCGTCGCGGACGTAGCGCAGCCGGGCGTCGCCCCCGCGGTGGGCCTCGTGACAGGCGACGCACGCGATCGGCAGGTCGTGGTGCTCCACGCGGCCGTGGAAGGGGATCGCCGCCGCCTCTCCCTCGTCGGCCGACACGATGGGGAAGGCGTCGTGGCACCGGGTGCAGTCGGCGTCGCGGAGCGGCGCGATGCGCATCCCCTCCGGTTCGCGGTACCACCGGGCGAGGTAGAGCGCCGTGTCCCGGGCCGACAGCGCGAGGACGCGCGCCCGGCCGAGGACGCCGGTGCCGCCGTGGCAGTCGATGCAGCGGACCTTCGGGCTGGCCTGCGCGTGCGCCGTGGCCATGTCGGGGCCGGGTCGCGCGGAGGACGCGTAGCGCTCGAAGATCGCGGCGTGGAGCGGGCGGTTGCTGCCGGCCGGGCCGTGACACGACACGCAGAAGGCGTTGTCGCGCTCCCGGTGGCTCACGTAGCCGATCGCGAGGACGCCCGAGAGGGCGAGGAGGGCGCCGAGGAGCGAGAGGCGCCCTCCGGGACCCGGGAGCACCGATCAGTTGACCGTGATCGCGTGCGTGACGAGGTGGATCCGCCCGGAGGCGCCACCCCCGCCGCCGCGAGGCGCGACCGACCCGCCCACCTGCGGGACCGCCCCCTTCTCCGTGGCCTTCTCGGTCCCGTGGAGGAACGCGGCGCCGATCGTGTACCGGCCAGGCTCCATCGGCGCACGCAGCGTCCAGACC
>DATCKS010000601.1:0-1912 GCA_036562265.1 Thermodesulfobacteriota bacterium
GTCTCATCTCGTGAGGGTCCTCCTGTTCGGGGGTTCGCTGAGGGAACCCGCGCGGGGCGCGCGGGGAGCGGGGTCTGCGAGAATCGCCCGGGCATGTCGGCCCGGGACACGCAGGAGCTCATCCGCACGGCGGTCGAGCGCTTCACCGAGCAGGTGCCGGCGCTCAAGCCGCTCACGCTCGTCATCCGGCTCGAACTGCGCGCCCGCGGCGACGCCCCGATCTGGCGGGTCGAGGTCCCGGGGCCGAAGATCGCGAAGGACCCGGCCGGCGACGCCCGCCTCGACGTCTCGATCGCCCGCCCCGACTTCAACAAGCTCGCCGAGGCGACGCTGAAGGAGTGGGCCGCCGCCTACGAGCGGGGCCAGGTCCGCGTGACCGGCGACGCCGCCGTCATCAAGCTGCTCGGCAACGTCGTCCAGCGCCAGCTCGCGCGCGTGCGCTGACGGCGTGCCGGTGGGCCCGGTGACGCCCCCTGAGGCCCCGGAAGCGACGCATCCGGCGCGGCCAGAGGCGACGTCAGGCCACCGCGATCGTGCTGGCGGCTGAAACGGAGCGGGCGGCCCGCCGGCCGCCCGCTCCTCGCAAGCTCAGCGCTCGATGGTCGTGCCGTCGTAGAGCTTCTTCACCCGCACCGTGCCGGGCGGGGCGATGCGGACGCAGAGCTCGCAGAGGATGCACTCGTCCACGTTCTCGTCGACGATCTCGACGCCGTTCTCGCCGGCGGCGAAGATGTCGACGGGGCAGGCCTCCTCGAGCTTCTGCGCGAGCTCGGCGTCGCCGCGGATCTCCTCGGAGACCTCGACGTCGATGAACAGACCGGCCATCAGGCAGCCACCTTTCCGATCTTCTCCTTCACGGCGTCCGGGATCTCGTCGATGCGCTCGACGACCTGGATCCCCGCCGCCTCGAGGCGGGCGATCTTCTCCGCCGCCGTGTCCTCCTTGCCCTCGACGATCGTGCCGGCGTGGCCGAAGGACATGCCCTTCATCTCCTCGTCGTCCATGAACCGGCCGGCCATGAACGCCACGATCGGCAGGCGCGAGTCGTTCTCCTTCACCCACTCGGCGAGCTGGGCCTCCATGCGGCCGCCCGGCTCGGTGTAGATGACGATCGCCTGCGTCTGCTCGTCGGCCTCGAAGAGCGGCATGAGCTCCGCGTACGTCGAGCCGATGATCGCGTCACCGCCGATCGAGATCGCCGTCGAGACGCCCAGCCCCGCGGCCGTCAGCGTCGAGGAGATCTCCGTCGTCATGCCGCCGGAGCGCGACATGACGCCGACGATGCCGGGCTGGTAGGCCTTCTCGGCGTCCTTCGCGGGGCCGCCGATGCCGCCCATCTTCGCCTTCCCCGGCACGATGAGGCCGAGGCAGTTCGGGCCGATGATCCGCGCGCCCAGCTCGTTCGCGCGCTCGACGAACTGCGCGACGTCGCGGCGCGGGATGCGCTCGGTGACGACGACGATGAGCTTGATGCCGTTCTCGAGCGCCTCCATCACGGCGTCCTTGGCGAACGCCGGCGGGACGGTGACGACCGAGCCGTCCGGCACCTGGCCGCCGTTGTGCTCGATCACCTGCTTGACGGTGTCGAACACCGGGACGCCGTGGACCTCGCGGCCCTTGCGGCCCGGCGTGACGCCGCCGACGATCTTCGACCCGTAGTCGAGGCACTCCTTCGTCAGGTTCACCGCCTCGCGGCCGGTGATGCCCTGGACGATGAACGTCGTGTTCTCGTCGATGAGGATGCTCATGCGGCGGCTCCCTGGACCTTCTCCACGGCGCGGCGCGCCGCCTCGTGCATCGAGACGGACCGGTCGCAGTACTCCACGCCGTACTTCTCGAGGATCTTGTAGCCCTCTTCCTCCCAGGCGCCCGGGATGCGGAAGATGGCGATGGTCTCGGCCGGGTCCTTGCC
>DATCKS010000602.1:0-6925 GCA_036562265.1 Thermodesulfobacteriota bacterium
AGCAAGCGTCCCTCGATGGCGTTCGTCTTCCTCACCCGCGCCGTGGAGGAGGCGCCGTGAGGCGCCGCAGAGGCGAGCGGCCACCGGTGGTTGGCGGCCCGGAGGGCCGCCGAGGAGCGGAGGCCGGGTATCCGCACCCCACGGAACCTCCGGTTCCGTGGGGGCCCCGCGCAGGGGCCGGAGCGGACGCCGGCCGCGAGCCGGTGATGGAGGCGCCGTGACGTTCAACCGGCTCCTCGCCAAGGTCCTCGACCTCCTCGTCGTGGCGGCGCTCACGACCTTCCCCGGGTGGGTCGGCGACGCCGCCGGGCTGACCTACGCCCTCGTGGCCGACGGCCTCTTCGAGGGGCAGAGCCTCGGCAAGCGGGTGGTCGGCCTGCGCGTCGTGGGGGCGTCGGGCCTTCCCTGCACGTTCCTCCAGAGCGTCCAGCGCAATCTCACCGTGGCGGCCGGCGTGCTCCTCATGCTGCAGCGCGTGCCGTTCGTCTGGTGGCTCTTCTGGCTCGTCGGCGCGCTCGTCCTGGTGTTCGAAGCCTTCCTGGTGGCGACCGACGACGAGACGCTCAGGCTCGGCGACCGGCTCGCCGAGACGCAGATCGTCGTCGCCCCGCGGCTCGGCGCGCCTCGTACCTGACG
Source organism: Thermodesulfobacteriota bacterium (assembly GCA_036562265.1). Classification (GTDB taxonomy): domain Bacteria; phylum DASVDK01; class DASVDK01; order DASVDK01; family DASVDK01; genus DASVDK01. The sequence continues at coordinate 637 of DATCKS010000602.1, forward strand.
GCCGACCGCTCGGGCTGTCCCGAAAGGTTCCTGACGCGGTCGCGCGCCGGGTGTACACTCCGCGCACCATGATGACGCGACGCGTGTGGGGCGCTCCCGCCGGCTACCGGCCGACCGCCGTCTTTGCGGCGATGGTCGCGACGAACCTTCGCCGCACCGCCCCCGCGCCCGGCGTCTACCGCCCCGCGCCGGCCGGCTCGCCCGGACAGGTCACGTACGTTGGCCACGCCACCTGCCTCGCGGAGCTGCCGGGCTTCACCGCGCTCTTCGACCCGATCTGGTCGTCGCGGGTGATCCTGCCGAAGCGGCTCGTCGCGCCGGGCGTCGCGCTCGACGCGTTGCCGCCCGTCGACGCCGTCCTGGTGACGCACGCGCACCTCGACCACTGCGATCGCCCCTCGCTCCGGGCGCTCGCGCGCCGCGTGCCGTCGGCCGCGCTCGTCACCCCTCGCGGCTTCGGCGACATCGCCCGCGGTCTCGGCTTCGCCCGTCACGTCGAGCTGGCCATGTGGGAGTCCCGGACGGTGGGCGAAGGGCGGGTGACGCTCGTGCCGGCGCGCCACTGGGGGAAGCGGAGCGGCTGGGACAGGGTCAGGCGCGGCTTCGGCGGCTTCGTCGTGGAGGCGGGCGGCCGGGCCGTCATGCACGCGGGCGACACCGCCTACTTCGGCGGCTTCGCCGAGATCGGCGCCCGCTTCCCGCGGCTCGACGTCGCCATGCTCCCGATCGGCGCCTACTCGCCGCCGGCCTTCCGCAGCGTGCACTGCGACCCCGACGACGCGGTGCGCGCCTTCGTCGACCTCGGCGCCGCGCGCATGGTGCCGATCCACTGGGGGACGTTCGTCCTCTCCCTGGAGGACATCGACGAGCCGATGCGGCGCCTTGCCGCGCTCGTCGCCGGCACGCCGCTCGAGGCGCGCGTCGCGCGCCTGCGCCACGGCGAGAGCGTCGTCCTCGATCCGCTGCCGGTCGCCCCCGCCGCTCCCGCGCCGCCCGCCCGGTAAGCCGCGCGCCGATCGGCGCGCGGCGCGTCGTCGTGCTGCGATAGGATGGGGGCATGCACCAGCCGGGGCACCTCCGCCTGCGCGCCGCCCGCGAGGCGCTCGGTCTCTCGGATGCCGAGGTCGCCGGTCGCACCGGCCTTTCCCTCGCCGACTACGCACACCTCGAAGCCAGCGCTGACGCAGCGCGGCAAGCGGTCGACCTGCGGCACCTGAGGCGCGTCTGCGAGGTGCTCGGGGTCGAGCTCTGGGACCTCCTCGACCTCGAGTGCGGCTACTGCCGGGGCAGGGGGAAGCCGGCGCGAGAGCTTGCCCGGCGCGCGCGGCACGAGCTGATCCGCGCGCGCCGCGACGCGCTCGGACTGGCCCGCGACGCGCTGGCCCGCCGCCTCGACGTGCGGATCGAGGCCATCGACTCGATGATGCGCGACCCGTACTTCCTCGACACCTGGCCCGCCGCCTTCGTCGAGGACCTCGCCCGCATGCTCGAGGTGCCGGCGCAAGCGCTCCTCGACGTTCCCTGCCCCCGGTGCTGGCGGTGACTTCGTGTCGCCGGCGGCCATGGCAGGCCCCCGCCTAGAAGGTCAGCGCCTCACCGGGGTCGATCGGGAAGACCCGGGTGGCGCTCCCGTCGCCGAGCGCCGCCTGGTATTCCTGCGGCGTCCCCTTGAGGGCCGGGAAGGTGCCGTAGTGGATGGGAAGGGCGAATCTGGGCTTGAGCATTTCTCGTGTGGCGTAGGCGGCGTCCTGCGGACTCATGACGAAGTGGCCGCCGATGGGGATGAGGACGAGGTCGGGCTTGTAGTACTCGCCGATCAGCCGCATGTCGCCGAAGAGCCCGGTGTCGCCCATGTGGTAGAGGGTGAAGCCGTTCTCGAGTTCGACGATGAAGCCGACGGGCGTGCCGCCCGCGTAGACCCGCCGCTCCTTCGTCTTCGGATCGGTCACCACCACCTCGGACGAGTGCTCGGCGTGCACCTGGGTGATCTTGATCCGCGGGCCGGCCGGCGTGACGGTGCCGCTCTTGTTGAAGCGGACGGTCTGCTCCAGGGGGACCCAGCCCAGGGCCACCATCGTGTCGATCAGCCCGGCGTTGCCGAGCACCTTGGCGCCGGTCAGCCTGGCGAGTTCCGCGACGTCGCCGGTGTGGTCGCCGTGCCCGTGGGTGACGAGGATCAGGTCGACCTTGCCTATGGCGTCGAGCTTCCGGTACCGGTCGGGCGTCTTGGGGTTCTGGGTGAGGAAGGGGTCGATCACGATCACGGTGCCGCTCGGGGAGGTGATCTTCGTCGCGGCCTGGCCGAGCCAGAGGACCTCGGCCTTGGCGTCCTGCTGGGCGCGCACGGGACCCGCCGCCAGCGTGAAGGTGGCCGCGCCGGCCAGCTTGAGAAACGCGCGTCGGTCGGTCAGCATGTCGCCTCCTTTGCGGGTGCCACGACCCCATCCTACTACGGGCCGAGGCCGCCCGGTTGACGCCCCGCGTCCCTCGTCTTACAGTCGCGGAATGGCCACCAGGCGGACGCTGGCCCTGATCGACGGCCACGCCTACATCTACCGGGCGTTCCACGCGATCCAGTCCCTGTCGAACTCGCGCGGGTTCCCGACGAACGCCGTCTTCGGGTTCCACTCGATGATCCAGAAGGTCCTGTCGGACATCCGGCCCGACGCGGCGGTCGTCTGCCTCGACGCGGGCGACTCGGGCCGGGTCACGGCGTACGCGGACTACAAGGCCAACCGCGCCCCGATGGCCGACGACCTGTCGGTGCAGATCCCCAAGATCCTGGCGCTGCTCGAGGGGTGGCGGCTGCCGACGCTCGCCATCGAGGGATACGAGGCGGACGACGTCATCGGCACGCTGGCGCGCAAGGCGGTCGACGCCGGCTACGACGTCGTGATCGTCTCCTCCGACAAGGACATGCTCCAGCTCGTCGGGCCGCACGTGCGGGTCTTCGAGGGGATGAAGGGCGTCCTCATGGCCGAGCCGGAAGTCGAGGCGAAGTTCGGCGTCGCGCCGGCGCAGGTCCCCGACGTGCTCGGGCTCGCCGGCGACGCCATCGACAACATCCCCGGCGTGCCGGGCATCGGCATGAAGGGGGCGGCCGAGCTGATCCGGAAGTACGGCGACCTCGAGAACCTCCTCGCCCACGTCGACGAGGTCTCCGGCCCCAAGCGGCGCGAGAGCCTCAAGGCCAACGCCGAGACGGCGCGCCTGTCGCGCGAGCTGGCCCGCATCAGGACCGACCTGCCGATCGACTGCGACCTCGAGGCGTTCGCGCGCCGGGAGCCGGACGCGCCGGCCCTGGCGGCGCTCTACCGGGAACTCGAGTTCGGACGTGCCCTGCGCGACCTGCTCGAGAAGCACCCGGAGCTGGCCGAGTCCCCGCCGCCGGCCGGGCCGGCCCGGCCGCCCCACGCGGGCAACGGGGCGGCGGTTGGCGCCGCCCTGCCCGCGGTCGCCTCGGACGCCGACGCCGGCCGTCCCTTCGGCTTCGCCCGCACGGCGGAGGACCTCGAGCGGCTCGCGGCCGACATCCGGGCGGCGGGGGCGGTCGCCCTGTACGCGTTGATCGATCGCGACGACGCCGTGCGCGGGACCATCGTCGGGCTCGCCCTGCACCCGGCCGGCCACCCGGCCCGGTACGTTCCGCTGCGGCACGAGGGGGCGCTCGGCAGCGCGGCGCCGGGACAGGCCTCGCAGGGCGACCTCGCGGCCCACCTCGGACCGGTTCTGGCCGACCCGGCGACGCGGGTGCTCGCGGCCGAGCTGAAGCCGGTGCTCCTCGCGCTCGGCCGCCTCGGGCTGCCGGCGCCGGCGGGGCCGCGCGACGACCTGTCGCTCGCCTCCTACCTCCTCGATCCGGGCAAGCGGCACGACCTCGACCACCTGGCGGCCGACCACCTCTCGGTCGCCCGGTCGCGTCCCGACCTCGGCTCCGGCGCCAGGGCGCTCCCGCTGGCGCAGCTGCCGGAGGACCGCGCGCGCGACGTCGCGTGCGAGTCCGCCGTGCTGGTGACCCGCCTTGCGGCCCGGCTGCTCCCGCGCCTCGAGCCGGAGGGGCTCGCGGGGCTCTACCGCGACCTCGAGGTGCCGCTCGTGCCGGTGCTCGTGAAGATGGAGCGGGCCGGCATCGCGGTCGACCTCTCGCTCCTCGGCCAGCTCTCGAAGGAGATCGCGGCCGAGCTGGAGCGGATCACCAGGGAGATCTACGAGCTGGCGGGGCAGCGCTTCTCGATCGGGTCGCCCATCCAGCTCCGCACGGTGCTCTTCGAGACGCTGAAGCTGCCGGTCATCAAGCGGACCAAGACCGGTCCCTCGACCGACGCCGACGTGCTCCGCCAGCTCGCCGCGCTGCATCCGCTGCCGGCGAAGATCCTCGAGCACCGGACGCTCGACAAGCTCCGGAGCACGTACGTCGACGCGCTGCCGCTCCTCGTGGACCCCGAGACGGGGCGCATCCATACCACCTTCAACCAGACGGTGGCCGAGACCGGGCGGCTCTCCTCCGACTCCCCGAACCTCCAGAACATCCCGATCCGGACCGAGCTCGGCCGCCGCATCCGGAGCGCATTCATCGCCCCCCCCGGACACCGCCTCGTCTCGGTAGACTACTCGCAGATCGAGTTGCGGATCCTCGCGCACCTCTCGCAGGACCCGCTCCTCCTCGAGGCCTACCGGGAGGCGAAGGACATCCACGTCCGCACGGCCTGCCAGCTCTTCGACGTGATGCCGTCGGAGGTGACGCCCGATCAGCGCCGGCAGGCGAAGACGGTGAACTTCGCCGTCATCTACGGCATCGGGCCCTTCAGCCTCGCCAACGACCTCGGGATCGAGGTCAAGGACGCGCAGGCCTTGATCACGCGGTACTTCGAGACGTACGCTGGCGTCCGTCGCTACCGGGAGCAGGCGCTCGCCGAGGCCCGGGCGACCGGCTTCGTGACGACGCTCTTCGGGCGCAAGCGATACGTCCCCGACCTCAACTCGGACAACCGCAACGTGCGCGCGTACGCCGAGCGCGTGGCGCTCAACACGCCGATCCAGGGCTCCGCCGCCGACTTCATCAAGCGCGCCATGCTGGTCGTCGACCGGCGGCTCGCGGAGGAGCGCCTCGCCTCGCGGCTCCTCCTGCAGGTGCACGACGAACTCCTCTTCGAGGCGCCCGAAGCGGAGGTCGAGCGGGTCGGAGCGCTCGCCAAGGCGGCCATGGAAGGGGTGGCCAGCCTGACCGTGCCGCTGGTCGCCGAGGTCGGGGTCGGTCGGACGTGGGCCGAGGCCCACTAGCCAGGGACGGGACGGCCATGGCCGGGCGTCGAATCGGTATCCCGACGGGCCGTCTAACGGGCGTGACATGAGCCGGCCGCCCGGGGGACCCTCGCCGGCCGACCACGACCTGGTAACCAGGGCCCGAAACGGGGACCGCGAGGCGTTCCGGGTCCTGGTCGAGCGCTACGAGGGGCGGGCGTACGCCATCGCGTTCGGCCTCGTGGGGGACCGCGAGGACGCGCGGGAGATCGTCCAGGAGGCGTTCCTCAAGGCATACCGCACGCTCGGCGGCTTCCGCGGCGACTCGAGCTTCTACACCTGGCTCTACCGGATCGTCGTCAACCTGGCGATCGACGCGCGGCGCAAGGAGCACCCGTCTCCACTGGAAGCCCCTGACCGCCTCGAGGACCGGGATTCCCCGAGCCCCTCGGACGACGCCTACCGCAGCGAGCTGCGCGCCGCGATCCTGGCCGCCATCGACGACCTGCCCCCGGAGCAGCGGGCGGCGATCGTCCTGCGCGAGCTGGAGGGGCTGTCGTACGCGGAGATCGCGGAGGTGGAGCAGGTGCCGATCGGGACGGTGATGTCCCGGCTGTTCTACGCGCGCCGGAAGCTCCAGAACGCCCTGGCGCGCTACCGGGGCACGTGATATGGAGCCCGGCGACCGTCCGGCCGCGACTATATGTATGATGGAGAGCACCGTGACCTGTAGCACTGTCGAGGCGCAGATCCACGCCTACCTGGACGGAGAGCTGGCCGAGCCGGAGCGCGCGGCGGCCGAGCGGCACCTCGCCGCCTGCGCGGCCTGCCGGGAGCGCCTTGCGGCCCTCGAGGGCCTGGGCCGGCTCCTGCGGCGCGAGCTCCTGGCCGCCGCCGGCCAGCCGCCGAGCGTCTGGCCCGCGATCGAGCGCCGGCTCGGCGCCGTCGACGCGCCGGTCCGGGTCCCGGCTCGGAGGCCCGCGGCGCGCCCCGTCGGCCGCCGGCTCTTGCGTGCCGTCGTCCCCGCCGCGGCGGCCGCCGCGGCCGT
>DATCKS010000603.1:0-1843 GCA_036562265.1 Thermodesulfobacteriota bacterium
TTCCTCGACATGTGGATCACGGGGGGCGGCAACAACCAGACCGGGTGGGCCAACGCCCGGTACGACGCCCTGATCCGCAAGGCCGCCGAGACGGTCGACCCCGAGGCGCGCACGAAGACGCTCCGGGAGGCCGAGACGATCCTCGTCCGGGAGGAGCTGCCGATCGCGCCGGTCTTCACCTACGTCAGCAAGGGGCTCATCCGGCGGAGCTTCGACGGCTTCCATCCGAACATCCTCGACCAGCACCCGCTCAAGGCGATCCGGCCGAGGTAGGACCGGGCGGCGCCGCGGCGATGGCGCTCGAGTAGAATCCCCTCGAGGAGGCCTCGTCCGGAGGCCTCCTCGAGGGGGTCCTGTTCCGATGCTCCGCTTCGTCGCCCGGCGGCTCGCCTACGCCCTGCCCGTCCTCTTCGCCGTTGCGACGATCACGTTCTTCATGATGCGGGTGGCGCCGGGCGGCCCGTTCGACGCCGAGCGCCGCCTGCCGGATGCCGTCGAGCAGAGCCTCAGGGCGCGCTACCAGCTCGACCGGCCGCTCCTCGAGCAGTACGCGCGCTACATGGCGAACGTGCTGCGGGGGGACCTCGGGCCGTCCTTCCGCTACCCGGACCGCACGGTGGGGGAGCTGATCGCCTTCGGGCTGCCGGTGTCGCTCACGCTCGGCCTGGCGGCGCTGGCCGTGGCGCTCGCCGTCGGGCTGCCGGCCGGGGTGGCGGCGGCGGTGCGGCACAACCGCGCCGCCGACCACGCGACGATGGGGCTGGCGATGCTCGGCGTGTCGGTGCCGAACTTCGTCCTCGGCCCGCTCCTCGTCATCGTCTTCGCCCTCTGGCTCGGCTGGCTGCCGGTGGCGGGGTGGGGGACCTGGCGGCACGTGGTGCTGCCGGCCGTGACGCTCGGCCTCTTCTACGCCGCCTTCATCGGCCGGCTCACCCGCGCGGCGATGCTCGAGGTGATCCGGCACGACTTCGTCCGAACGGCGCGGGCCAAGGGGGCATCCGAGCGGCGGGTCGTCTGGCGGCACGCGCTGCGGATCGCGCTCCTGCCGGTGGTTTCCTTCCTCGGCCCGGCCGCGGCGCGCCTCCTCACCGGGTCGGTCGTCGTGGAGACGATCTTCTCCGTCCCCGGGGTGGGGCGCTACTTCGTCACCGCGGCCCTCAACCGCGACTACACGATGGTGCTCGGGACGGCGCTCGTCTACTCGGCGCTCCTCGTCGCCTTCAACCTCCTGGTCGACCTCGCCTACGGCTGGCTCGATCCACGGATCCGGGAGGGGGCGTGAGCCGTAGGCCGGGGCGAGCGCCTCGCGGCCGCTCGGCGTCGGAGGCCGCGGCGTGACGGTCCGGGCGGAGCCGCTCTCCTCGGCGGTCGCCGCCGCGTCGCGCTCCGCGCCGTCGGCGCTCGGCCGCCTCGCCGCCAACCGGGCCGCCCTCCTGTCGGCCGTCGCCCTCCTGCTCCTCGTCGCCGCCGCGCTCCTCACCCCCTGGATCGCGCCGTACCCGTACGACGCCACCGACCTCGCGCTCGGCGCGTCGCCCCCCTCGGCGGCCCACTGGCTCGGCACCGACGAACTGGGGCGCGACCTCCTCACCCGCCTTCTCTACGGCGCGCGGGTCTCGCTCGCCGTCGGCGCCGCCGCCACCGCCGTGAGCCTCACCATCGGCGTCGTGTACGGTGCGATCGCCGGCTACGCGGGCGGCCGCGTGGACCAGGTGATGATGCGCGTCGTCGACGTCCTCTACGGCCTGCCGTTCGTCATCTTCGTCATCATCCTCATGGTGCTCGTCGGCCGCAGCGTCGTGAACCTCTTCCTCGCGCTCGGCGCCGTCGAGTGGCTCACGCT
>DATCKS010000606.1:0-7573 GCA_036562265.1 Thermodesulfobacteriota bacterium
CCGCGTAGAGGGCGCCGGCCTGGTGCGGGTTCTCCCCGTAGCGAAGCGTCTGGCGCCGGACGAGCGGCACGACGAGCAGCGGCGGCAACGCGCGGTCGGCGTCGCTCGGTGTCGGAACGGCGTGGGGTTCCGGGGGGTCGTCGGGGAGCGTCGAGAGGTGCGTGGCGATGGCGGCGTCGTAGGCGGCGGTGCGGGCGAAGGCGGCGCGGGCGAGGCGCCAGCGGGTCCTGCGGGAGAGGCCGCCGTGCGTCGTGATCTCCTCGACGACGGCGGCGTACTGTGCCGGGTCTACGACGACGGCGACGTGCTCCCAGTTCTTGGCCGCGGCGCGGATCAGCGTCGGCCCGCCGATGTCGATCTGCTCGACGAGCCCCTCGAGCGGCACGTCCGGTTTCCGGGCGGTCGCCTCGAAGGGGTAGAGGTTGACGCAGACGAGGTCGATCGGCAGGCCGCCCGAGGCGGCAAGCTCCTCCTCGTGCTTCGGGACGCCTCGCCGATAGAGGATCCCGCCCGCGAGGACCGGGTGGATGGTCTTCACCCGGCCGTCGAGGATCTCCGGCTGGCCGGTGACCTCGGACACGTCGCGCACCGACAGCCCGGCGCCGCGCAGGAGCGCGGCCGTCCCGCCGGTGGAGATCAGCTCGACGCCGGCCCCGTGCAGGGCGCGGGCGAACTCGGCGAGACCCGTCTTGTCGGACACGGTGAGGAGGGCGCGAGTGGGACGGAGCACGTGGTGGATCTCCCGATGTGGTCTCCGGCTGGCTCCGGAGTCGACCCGATTATACCCGACGACGACCGGCGAACGCCGGCTCGTCCTCCCCACCTGACGCCGATTCGGCGGCTACTGCAACGCGCCCGTCGGCGCCTGCCGCACGAGCGTCTTGAGGTCCTCGTCCTCGAACGAGAAGCCGGCCCCGAGGAAGAGCGTCCGCGGCGGCCCGGAGATGTCCTCGTCGTCGAGGATGTTCTCCATGCCGATGGAGGCGTAGACGTTCCTGAAGAACCGGTAGCGGGCCTCGGCGCGGAGGTTCGGGCCCCCCTCCCGCAGGAAGTTGAAGGCGTCGAGGTAGATCTGCAGGTCGCGATCGAGGGGGGTGTACATGAGGCCGGCCCCGCCGGTGCTCTCCATGAGACCGCCCCGCAGGCCGAAGTCGCCCCACCACTTCTGGAGGAGCGCCGTGACCTGCAGCTCGTTCTCCTTGGTGGAGACCGTCTCGGAGCTGGTGACCTGGGTGGTGCCGTCCGGAAGGGTGACCGTCGTGGTGGACCGGTTGGTCCGCCTGCGCCCGAAGGGGTTGTTCACGATCTCGATGAGGTAGGACCGATCCGGTCCCGGCTGCAGCTCGACGCCGACCGCGGTCTTCCCCTCGGGCCCCTCGAACTGGTACTCGCTCCGGAAGCTGAAGGCGGTGCGCAGCCGCTGGGCCGTGCCGAGGAACTCGCCCAGCCCCGAGACCGCCGACGACAGGTTCTCGCCCATCTCCTCGTCGTTCACCAGACGGCCGAGCGGTCCCTGGCCCTGGTCGATCTTCTGGGCGATCGAGCCGACCGACTCGAGCGCGGCGTCGAGGCGCGCGGCCGCGTTCTTGACGTTCTCGAGGCCCTGCGTGACGTTGGCCCGGTTCTCCTGGACGAGCTGGTCCAGGTTCTTCGACAGGCTCTCGATGGACGCCAGAAGCTCGGGCGACCGTTCGGCGAGCGTGTCGGAGAAGCGCCGGAAGTTCTCCAGCGTCGCCCTGAGGTCGGCCCGGTTCTCGGCCGTCACCGCCCTGAGGTCGGCGCTGAAGGCCTGGAGGTTGTCGATGAGGGCGGCGATCTTCTGATCGTTCTGGGCCACGAGGCGCGAGAGGTTGCGCGACAGGTCGGACAGGTTGGCGACGATCTCCCGAAGCTGCCGTTGCCCCTCGGCGCCGCCGAGCGCCCCGCGAAGGCTCTCCGTCACGGCCTTCACGTCGTCGGCGATGGCCGAGAGCTTGCGGACCAGCTCGTCGGTGTCGGTCGACGGCACCGTCCGGCGCAGCTCGCCCCCCGGCTCCACGTACTGGCCGTCGCGCGCCGGCCCTCCCGACCGGCCGGGGACCGCCGCCACGGCCGACCCCGAGGCGCCGATCAGGCTCTGGGGGGACGGCACCCCCTCCGGGCCGGGGATGATCTCGATGTACTTGGCGCCGAGGAGGCCCCGGGTCCTGATGGCCACCTGGGAGTCCACCGGGACGCGGATCCCCTCGTCGATTCGCATGTGGATCCGGGCCTGGCTCCCCTCGAGGGTGACGCGGGCGACCTCGCCCACCTTGATGCCGGCGATCTCGACGACGGTCTTCTCGTCGATGCCGGTGGCGTTCGGCACGACGACCGAGATCTCGTAGGACCCGCGCCCCGTGAGCCACCTGAAGCCGCCGATCTGGACGGACAGCGCCGCGAACACGACCAGCGCGGCCAAGACGAAGAGGCCGACCTTCATCTCCGTGCTGAGTCTGGCCATGCCGCTCCCCCCCGCGGGTTGTGCCTAGACGATCTGTATCGGCCCCTCGGCCGACCCGGTGATGAACTGCTGGACCATCGGGTTCGTGGAGGCCTGGATCTCGGCCGGCGTCCCCGTCTCGATGATATCGCCCCGGAAGAGCATCGCGATGCGGTTCGCGATGGCGAACGCCCCGGGGATGTCGTGGCTGATGACGACGAACGTGATGCCCAGCGCCCGGTGCGTGTCCAGGATGAGGCGGTTCACCACCGCCGTCGTGATCGGGTCGAGGCCGGTCGTCGGCTCGTCGAAGAGGACGATCTCCGGCTCGAGGGCGAGCGCCCGGGCGAGCCCCACCCGCTTGCGCATGCCGCCCGACAGCTCCGAGGGCATCTTCTCCTCCGCCCCGGTGAGCCCCACCTGGGCGAGCTTGCGCAGGACGATCTCCCGGACCTCGGCCTTCGACAGGCGCGTGTGCTCCCGGATCGGGAAGGCCACGTTGTCGAAGACGTTCATCGAGTCGAAGAGCGCCGCCTCCTGGAAGAGCATCCCGAACTTCCGGCGCACCCGGTTGAGCTGCCGGTCGTCCATCCGGCAGATGTCCTCGCCGTCGACGAGGATCTGGCCGCTGTCGGGGCGGATGAGCCCGATGAGGTGCTTGAGGAGGACCGTCTTGCCGCTCCCCGATCCGCCGATGATCACCGTGATCTCCCCTCGCGGGATGTCGAGGTCGATCCCGTGGAGGACCTCGCGCCCGTTGAACGACTTGCGCAGGCCGCGCACCTGGATGATCGCGTCGCTCGCGATCCGGTCCGCGTCGGTGAGGTCGTAGATGGGGGCGTGAGCCTGATCGGTCAAAACAGCAGCGCCGTGAGGAAGTAGTCGGAAACCAGGATGGAAATCGAGGCCCAGACGACCGCCTCGGTCGTCGCGCGCCCGACCCCCTCGGCTCCACCCGTGGTGTAGAAGCCCTTGTAGCAACCGATGAGGGCGATGAGGAGCCCGAAGACGACCGACTTGATGAGGCCGTCGACGACGTCCTCGAAGTAGAGGGCCTCCCACATGCGCGAGAGGTAGGTGCCGCTCGGGATGTCGAGGAGCCCGACGGCGACGATGTACCCGCCCAGCATCCCGATCACGTCGCAGATCACGGTGAGCAGGGGGACCATCACCACGCCGGCCACGATCCGCGGCGTCACCAGGTAGTTGACCGGCGACACGGCCATGGTGGCGAGGGCGTCGATCTGCTCGGTGATCCGCATGGTGCCGAGTTCGGCGGCCATGGCGCTGCCCGCCCGCGCCGCCACCATGAGGCTCGTCAGGACCGGCCCGAGCTCGCGCGTCATGCTGAGCGCCACCGCGACGCTCACGAGCTCCTCGGCGGTGAAGAGGCGGAAGGCGTGGTAGGACTGGAGGGCCAGCACCGCGCCGGTGAAGCCGCCCGTCAGGATCACCACGAAGAGCGACTGCACCCCGACGAACTCGGCCTGCTTGAGCATCACGCCGATCCGGAACGGGGGCCGGACGAGCCAGCCGAACGCGTCGACCAGGAGCAGCGCGATCCGGCCGAGGTCCTCGATCCCGACGATGATCCCGCGGCCGAGCCGCTCGATCAGCACCATCAGGGCCGGCCCAGGTAGCGCCGCGGGACCCTGGGGCCCACGCCGCAGAAGAGCGTGTAGGCGATGGTGCCGGCCAGCGCCGCCACCTCCTCGGCCGGCAGCGACGCGTCGCCCTGGCGCCCGAACCAGAGCACCGGGTCGCCGATGCGGACCTCCGGGAGGTCCGTCACGTCGAGCATCGTCCAGTCCATGCAGACCCGTCCGGCGATCGGGGCGCGGCGGCCGCCGACGAGCGCCGCCCCCACGCCGGAAAGCTGCCGCGGCAGCCCGTCCGCGTAGCCGGTCGGAACCACGGCCACGCGCGTCGGGCGGGTCGCCCGGAAGGTGCGGCCGTAGGACACCGTCTCCCCCGGCGCCACGTCGCGCAGGCCGGTCACCGCCGAGAGGAGCGACATCACCGGCTCGACCAGCGACGGCTCGGGGGCATGGGCGCCGTAGAGGGCGATGCCGGCGCGCACCATCGTGGCCCCCGGCCAGGCGTCGGCAAGCCCGGCCGAGTTGTCGACGTGCCGGTGGACCGGCGCGTGTCCCCGACCCAGGAACTGCGCGAGCGCCTCGTCGAGCGCCGCGCGCTGGCCGGCCGTGAAGCGCGCCTCGGCCGGGTCGTCGGCCGCGGCCAGGTGACTCATGAGCCCCTCGACGGCGACGTTCGGCCGGTAGCGCTCGAGGCGGTCGATGAAGAGGGCCACCTCCGAAGGGGCGAGGCCCAGGCGATGCATGCCGGTGTCCACCTTGACGTGGATCGGCACCGGCCGACCCCGGCGGGCGCCGGCGGCGGCAAGCCGCGCGAGCACGCAGGCGGCCGGGTCGGTCGCCTCGGCTCCCGGGCCGTCGGCCGGCAGCGCGTGGACCACCGGCGTCAGGTCCGCCGCCACGGCCGCCTCGACCTCGTCCGGGTAGAGCCCTCCGAGGACGAGAATCGGCCCGGTATCGCCCGCCTGCCGCAGTCGGAGGCCCTCGTCGGCGGTGGCGACGCCGAGCCAGGGGGCGCCGGCCGCTCGCGCGGCGCGCGCCACCTCCACCGCCCCGTGCCCGTAGGCATCGGCCTTCACCACGGCCATGACCGGGCGACCCGCCCGGCGCGCGAGCGCGCGCAGGTTGCGGCCGAGGGCCGCGAGGTCGATCTCGGCCCTGGTCGGCCGTCCGCCCAGCACGGCGGCCGCGGCGCCCGCGTCCCCGATCCGCATAGGCCGCTAATCTAGCCCAGCGCCCCCTCGAACGCAAAGCGAGAGCGGCCACGATTCACGCGATATCTTGCACTTATCCCGTCGGGTCGCCGGCGCGCGCCGCTCTGCCGCGCATCCGGGGCTTCGGCTGTCACAGGCCCGCCGCGTCGAACGTCTTCGATCCGGGTTCGATTCCGGGGTGGACCAGGGGGCGCACGCATGGACGGCTTCGAGTCGCACCGCGACCGCCTGCTCGGGGCGGCCTACCGCATGCTCGGCTCCCGCGCCGAGGCGGAGGACGTCGTGCAGGAAACCTACCTGCGCTGGCATCAGGCCGACCGCGAGGCGATCCGCAACCCCGAGGCCTGGCTCGTGACGACCGCCACCCGACTTGCCATCGATCGCCTCCGTGCGCTCCGGACCGAGCGGGAGGGATACGTCGGCCCCTGGCTCCCCGAGCCGCTGATCGGCCGCGAGCCCCCCTCCCCCGATCACCACGTGCAGCTCGCCTCGGACCTGTCGATGGCCTTCCTCGTCCTCCTCGAGCGGCTCGGTCCGGAGGAGCGGGCCGCCTTCCTCCTCCACGACGTCTTCGACCTGGGCTATCCGGAGATCGCCCGGGCCCTCGACAAGAGCGAGGCGGCCTGCCGGCAGCTCGTCCACCGGGCGCGCCAGCGCGTGCGGGAGGACCGCAAGCGCTTCGAGGCCCCCGAGGCCGCGAAGATCCGGCTCCTCGAGGCCTTCAGCCGCGCCCTCGAGACCAGGGACGAGCGCGCCCTCCTCGGGCTCTTCGCCCCCGACGCCACCTGGACCGCCGACGGCGGCGGCCGCGTGCCGGCCGGACGCCGGGTGATCGTCGGCGCCGAGCGGATCACGAAGCTCCTCCTCGGGCTCGGCAAGTCCTTCTACCGGGGCGACGTCACCCGAGAACTCGTGACCATCAACGGCGAGGCCGGGCTCCTCGTCCGGGTCGACGGCCGCATCAGGTCGACGATCTCCATCGCCACCGACGGCGAGCGGATCCTGGCGGGGTACACGGTCGTCAACCCCGACAAGCTGCCGCGCCTCTTCCCCGACGGGCGGCTCGGGAACGGGGAACCGATCTCGAGCGGGCTGCTCCCAGGAATGGAAAATGGAAAGGCCTGACCCCGTGTCACATCTCGGTCCCCTCCCGCGTCTTCCGGGTGGATGACCGAAGGGAGGAACCGACCATGACCCCACGCATCGATCTCACCAGGTACCACTCGACCGGACTCGTCCGCGCCATGCTGGCGCTGCAGCGCGAGGTGGAGGCAAGTGGCCTCGAGCACCGGCTGATCGAGCTCGTCAAGATCCGGGCGTCGCAGATGAACGGCTGCGCCTACTGCATCGACATGCACACCAAGGACGCCCGGGCGCAGGGCGAGACGGAGCAGCGGATCTACGCCCTCGACGCCTGGCGTGAGACCCCCTTCTTCACCGACCGGGAGCGGGCGGCGCTCGCCTGGACCGAGGCGGTTACGAACATCACCGACGGTCACGTCCCGGACGAGGTGTACGAGGAGGCTCGGCGGCACTTCGACGAGCCCGAACTCGTGGCCCTCACCTTCGCCGTCGTGGCGATCAACGGCTGGAACCGCCTGGCGATCCCCTTCCGAAAGGTGGCCGGCACCTACCAGCCGAGCGCGGCGGCCGCGGCCTCCGCCTGACGCGCCGCGCTCCGGGAAGAGCCGCTCGATGAAGCGGCGCCGAGGCGATCGTCGTGGAGCCGACCATGGGAGACCCGGCGGTTCCGAGCCATGGCCTGGGTTCTCCGCCTCCTCGCGGGGTTGCTCGAGATCGGGTGGGCCGTCGGGCTCGAGGACACGACCGGCTTCACCCGCTTCTGGCCGAGCGTGGCCGCATCGCGCTGGTCATCCTCGGCATCGTCGGCCTCAGGCTGAGCCACGGCGGCGGGTGAGGGCGGCCGATTGACGCCCCCTGGCGCGGGCGGTAGCATGGTGTCGACATATCGCTAGGGGAGTGCCCGCGGCCCGAAGCGGCCGTCCGCACTGAGAGTCCCGCGGAGGGACGACCCTTCGAACCTGATCCGGGTCATACCGGCGTAGGGAAGCGACCTGAATCCAGTGAGGAATCAAGCCGTGTCCCAGCCGGGCACGGCTTTTTTCGTTGGAGCGACGCGCGTGGAGCTGAGCATCACCCTGAACGGCGAGCCGTACACGCTCGAGGGGCCGGCCACCCTCGCCACGCTCCTCGAGCGGCTTCGGATCCACCCGCAGACCGTCGCGGTGGAACTGAACCAGGACATCGTCCGGCGCGACCGCCTGGCCGAGACGCCGCTTGCC
>DATCKS010000607.1:0-6235 GCA_036562265.1 Thermodesulfobacteriota bacterium
GGACGAGCTCGTCCGCCGGCTCCTCGAGTACGAGCGCTTCAAGGAGGCCGGCCTCGCCCTCGCCGCGCGCGACCAGCTCGGCTGGGACGTCTTCGCGCGCCTGTTCGACGCGCCGGAGCTGGCCGACCCGGAGATCGTCCCCTCGGGGCCGCGGCCGTTCGAGCCGATCTCGATCACCGACCTCCTGGTCGCCTTCGCGACCGCCCTCGCGAACCGCCCGAAGCACGCCGTCCACGAGGTCGTGGTCGAGCGGCTCTCGCTGGCCGACAAGATCACCGAGATCCTCGACCGGCTCGCCACGCGCGAGAGCCTCGCCTTCGAGGAGATGTTCCCGCCCGACGCGAGCCGCGCCGAGGTCGTGGTGAGCTTCCTCGCCGTGCTCGAGCTGGTCCGCATGCGGGTGATCCGGGCGTACCAGGCCGGCCCCTTCGGGCCGATCCGCCTCTTCGCGCGGGCATCGGAGCCGGGAGGGGGAGCTTCGGACCTCCTCCCGACGACCTCCCCGGAGGGCTCGCCCGTGCCGGCCGAAGGGGATCCGGCCTCCGCTCCGGACGGCGCCGAGGAGTAGGCCGTGGACCGGTCGGAGGTCAAGACGATCCTCGAGGCGCTCCTCTTCGTCTCGGACTCGCCGCTGCCGCGGCGGCGGATGGAGGCGGTGCTCGAGGGCTTCGCGGCGCCCGAGGAGGTCGCCTCGGCGCTCGCGCAGCTCGAACTCGACTACCAGTCGCCCGATCGGGCTCTGACGCTCGTGCAGGTGGCCGGCGGCTACCAGCTCAGGACGCGGCCCGAGATGGCGCCGTGGCTCAGGCGGTTCCTGGCCGTCAAGCCGATCAGGTTCACGCAGGCGGCGCGCGAGACGCTCGCCATCGTGGCCTACCGGCAGCCGGTGACGCGAGGCGACATCGAGGACATCCGCGGGGTCGACTCGGGCGGCGTCCTCAAGGCGCTCCTCGACCGCAAGCTCGTGCGCATCGTCGGCCGGAAGGACGTCCCGGGCCGCCCGCTGCTCTACGGGACGACGCCGGAGTTCCTCGAGCACTTCGGCCTGAAGGACCTCTCGCAGCTCCCGACGCTCAAGGAGTTTGCCGACCTCGCGGCCGAGGGGCGGCTCGAGCAGACGGCCGAGGGGGGAGCGGGAGACGACGCCGGCGAGGCGGCCGACGCCGCGACGCTCGCCGCCGGGTCGGGATCCGGCGCCGACGAAGGCTCCGGCGCCGGCGAGCGCTCGGGCGGCGAGGCCGGTCGAGACGCCGAGGCGGGCGGCGCCGGCGACGGACCGTCCGGGGACGAGCGGCCGAGCTGACCCCATGCCCGAGGTCCGGCTCCAGAAGATCATCGCGGATGCCGGCCTCGCGTCGCGCCGCGAGGCCGAGCGTCTCATCGAGGCGGGCGAGGTGCAGGTGAACGGCCGCGTGGTCCGGGAACTCGGCGCGAAGGCCGACCCCGAGCGCGACCACGTGAAGGTTCGGGGCCGCCTCGTCCCGCGGCCCGCGCCGAAGGTCTTCTTCGCGCTGCACAAGCCGCCGGGCGTGGTCACGACGATGCGCGACCCGGAGGGTCGGCCGACCGTCGCGGATCTCCTGACCGGTATCCGGCCGCGCGTCTACCCGGTCGGGCGGCTCGACTGGGATGCCGAAGGGCTCCTGCTCGTCACGAACGACGGCGACCTCGCAGCCCGGCTCGCGCACCCGCGGTCGCACGTCCCCAAGACCTACGAGGTGAAGGTCAAGGGGATCCCGACGCGGGCCGCGCTCGAGGCGCTCGCCGCCGGGCCGATGCTCGACGACGGGCCGACGCGGCCGGCGTTCGTCCGCTTCCTGCGGCGCGCCGAGCAGAACGCCTGGATCGAACTCACGATCCGCGAGGGGCGCAACCACCAGGTCAAGCGCATGTGCGAGGCGGTAGGCCACCCGGCCCTCAAGATCCGGCGGGTGCGCTTCGACGGCATCGCGCTCGGCGACCTGCCGCGAGGCCGGTATCGCGCCCTCTCGGACGCCGAGGTGCGCGCCCTGCGCGCCGCCGTGGCGAAGGCGGCCGACGCCGCGGCGGCGGAGTCGAAGGACGCCCGACGGGCGCGGCCGAGGCGGGCCGCCCGCGATAGACTGTAGGCATGGCAGAAACGGTTCTCGGACGGCTGATTCGCCGGCGGGGGCTACCGTGGACGACGCTCGTCCGGTGGCTTCCCAAGGCGCCCCGCGTCCTGCGCCTCGTCTGGCGCCTGATCGCCGACCGGCGGGTCCCGGCCTGGCCGAAGGTGCTGGCCCTCGCGGTTGCCGCCTATCTCCTCGCGCCGGTGGACCTCGTCCCGGAGGCGATCTTCGGGCCGTTCGGCGTGGCCGACGACGTCGGGCTCGTCGTCCTCGCCCTGAAGACCCTCCTCTCGTCGACCCCGGCGTCGGTCCTCGCCGAGCACCTCGAGGCGGTCGGGCTCGACGTGTGAACGGACCGGCCCCGCGCATCCGGCGGCTCCCCGAGGCGGTCGCGGCGAGGATCGCCGCCGGCGAGGTGGTGGAGCGTCCGGCCGCCGCGGTGAAGGAGCTGATCGAGAACGCCCTCGACGCCGGGGCGGGCCGCATCGACGTGACGATCGAGCAGGGGGGGCGGCGGCTCCTCGAAGTGGCCGACGACGGGTGCGGCATGACGCCCGACGAGGCGCGCCTCGCCCTCGAGCGACACGCCACGAGCAAGATCCGCACGGCCGACGACCTCCTCGCCATCGAGACCTACGGCTTCCGCGGCGAGGCGCTCGCCGCCATCGCCGCGGTGTCGCGCCTCACCCTCGTGACGCGCGTGCCGGAGGCGGTCGCGGGGGTCCGGATCGAGGTGGAGGGCGGGGTGATCAGGGCCGAGCGGCCGGCCGGCGCAACGCCGACCTCGCCGAGCGGCTCGACGCCCTCCTGGGTCCAGAGGCGCCGCCGCTCGTGGAGGTGCACGCGGAGGAGGGGGGGCTCGCCGTGACCGGGCGCCTGTCGCCCCCCGGCGTCTCGCGGCCCGGCACCTCGAGCCTCTACCTCTTCGTGAACGGCCGGCCGGTGCGCGACCGGTCGATCCTGCACGCGACGCTCCAGGGGAGCCGCCACGCCCACGAGCCGGGACGCTACCCGATGGGGGCGCTCTTCGTCGTGGTGCCGCCGCACATGGTGGACGTGAACGTCCACCCGCAGAAGGCCGAGGTCCGCTTCCGCGATCCGGCGGCGGTGCACGGCCTGGTGGCCCGCGCGGTCGAGTCGGCCCTCGTCGCCGCCGGCGCGCTGCCGGCGGCGGTCCGCGGCGAGCCGGTGGGGACCGTCCCGCCGCCGGGCGGGGGAGGCGAGCGGGTGCAGGCGGCGCTCGACGCGTTCCTCGCGCGCGCCGATCGGGCGGCCGAGCCGGCCGAGGTCTTCTCGTCGGCGCCGGTACGGGAGGCGCCGGCCCCCGCGCCCGGTTCGCGCTTCGCGGCGCTCCGCTACATCGGCCAGTTGCGGGCCTCCTACCTCCTCTGCGAGGGGAGGGAGGGGCTCGTCGTGATCGACCAGCACGCCGCGCACGAGCGGTTGCGGTTCGAGCGCCTCAGGCGGGCCCTTGCCGAGGGACGGACGCCGGCCGTCCGCCTGCTCGTGCCGCGGGCGGTCACGTTGCGGGCCGACCGGGCCGCGCTGGTCGTCGAGCGGGCCGGCGCCCTGGCCGACCTGGGGCTCGAGGTGGAGCCGTTCGGGCCGGTCGGCACGCTTCGGGTGACCGCCGTCCCGATGGGGCTCGAAACGCTCGACCCAGGCCCGCTCCTCGAGTCGGTTGCCGAGGACCTCGAGGGGCTCTCCCCCGCGCGCTCGATCGAGGAGGCACGCGACCACCTGCTCGCGACGGTGGCCTGCCACGGCGCGGTCACCTTCCGCCAGGCGCTCGATCCGCTCGAGGCGACCGCGCTCCTCGCGGACCTCGATCGCTACGAGGTCACCGGCGCCTGCCCGCACGGCCGGCCGGTCAGCCGGCTGATCGGCTTCGCGGAGCTCGAGCGGCTGTTCGACCGCCGGTAGGCATGGCATCGGACGAGCGGCCGCGCATCCTCGCCATCGTCGGGCCGACGGCGTCGGGCAAGACCGCCCTGGCCATCGAGCTGGCCGAGCGTTTCGGGCTCCCGATCCTCGGCGCCGACTCGCTGCAGGTCTACCGCTACCTCGACATCGGCAGCGCGAAGCCGACCCCCGAGGACCGCCGCCGCGCCGCGCACTACCTGATCGACCTGGTCGACCCGGACGAGCCCTTCACGGCCGCCGACTACGCTGCGCACGGCCGCCGCGTGGTCGAGACGCTCGGGATCGGCCGGCCCGGCGGCCCGCCCGGCGCGCTCCTCGTGGGGGGCACCGGCCTCTACGTCCGCGCCCTCACGCGCGGCCTCATCCCGGTGCCGGCCGTCGGGGCGGGGGTCCGGGCGCGCATCGAGGCCGAGGTCGCCGCCGACCCGGCCGCCGCCCGGGCCCGCCTCGCCGCGGCCGATCCCGAGACGGCGCGGCGGCTCCCGCCGGCCGACCGGGTGCGCCTCGTCCGGGCCCTCGAGATCCTCGAGGCGACCGGCGAGCCCCCCTCGGCGCTGCGGGCCGCGCATCGCTTCGGCGACCGGGTCTTCGACGTCGCCATCGCCGTGCTCGACGTCCCCGTGGCCGACCTCGACCGGGCGATCGGGGCGCGCGTGGACCGGATGCTGGCGGCCGGGCTGGTCGAGGAGGTACGTGCCCTCCACGCCCGCGGCTACGGGCCCTGGCTCAAGCCGATGCGGGCCCTCGGGTACCGGCAGATCGGGGACTACCTGGCCGGGCGGTTGACGCTTGCCGAGGCGGCGGCGAGCATCAAGATCGAGACCCGACGGTACGCCAAGCGGCAGCGGACCTGGTGGCGCGGCGAGCGGGAGGCCCAGTGGGTGGACGTGTCAGAAGCCCGCGTCAGACTCGCGGAATTGGCGCGGCGCCACTTGCATCTCTGACCGGCTCGCGTATCATGGGGCCTTCGCCCCCGGGGGGTGTCGGCGCCGGCGCCCCGGACCCGAGCGGGCATGAGTCCTCGATTGCATGGATGGAGATGTGAGGCCATGAACAAAGCGCCGATCAACGTTCAGGATCAGTTCCTCAACCAGGTGCGTCGCGAGAAGATCGCCGTGACCGTGGACCTCGCATCGGGCAAGAGCGTCAAGGGCACCATCCGAAGCTTCGACAACTTCTGCGTCATCGTCGAGGGCCAGGGCCAGCAGCTCATCTACAAGCACGCCATCTCGAGCATCTACCCGACCGAGCGGACCGTGCGGCTCGGCGCCTTCAACGAGGGACACGGCGGTCACGGGGTGGACCGCCGGCCGATGGAGCGCCGCGTCGCGTACGGCGGCCACGGCAGCGACGCCTCCGCGCACGGGTCCGGCGAGTCGGCCGAGGGCAACGGGCCGGCCCGCAAGGCGTAGGCCCGCCGCGCAGGCCACGGCCTCGCCATGCGGCTCTTCCCGATCGCGGCGCTGATCGCGGTGCCGGCCCTCGTGGTCGGGCTGGCGGGGCCGGTCCCATCGTCGGCAGAGCCCCAGGGCAACACGCTCCTGCCGGTGCAGGTCGAGGGGCTCGCGCCCATCGAGAACGACAACATCACCGCCGCCAGGGAGCAGGCGGTGGCCGACGCGCTCCAGCGTGCGGTCGAGCGGGCGGCGGCGACCCTCGTCCCCCCCGAGACGCTCGCCCAGCAGGACGCGCTGCTCCGCGAGCAGCTGTACTCCGACCCGGTCCGCTTCGTTCAGACGTACCGGATCATCGCCGAGCTGCCGGCCGGGACGCTCTACCAGGCGTCGATCGAGGCGGTCGTCGACCGCGAACCGCTCAGGCGGGCGCTGGTCGACCTCGGGCTCCTCACGGCCGGTGCGCCGGCCGGACCGCTCGGCATCGTGAGCGTGACGGCGCGCGGCGCGACCCGCAAGGCACAGCTCGACGCGCTCACCGCGGCGCTCGGCGACCAGGGACAGGCGCAGCGGGTTCGCTACCGGTCGGCCGCGCCAGGCGCCGTCGTCCTCGAGGTCGAGACGCCGCTGCCGCCGGCGGCTCTCGCGCAGGAGCTG
This sequence comes from Thermodesulfobacteriota bacterium, assembly GCA_036562265.1. Classification (GTDB taxonomy): domain Bacteria; phylum DASVDK01; class DASVDK01; order DASVDK01; family DASVDK01; genus DASVDK01. The sequence goes on from DATCKS010000607.1 coordinate 6,065, forward strand.
GCCCGGCTGCAGGTAGAGGGCGCGCAGGTAACGGTGGCGTCTCCCGACGGGCGTCGGCTGGAGGTCCTGTTCACGCCGGTCCGCTGATGAACCTTCCGAACGCGATCACGCTCGCCCGTCTCCTCGCCGTGCCGTTCATCGGGTGGCTCGTCGTCCAGGAGCGCTACGGGG
>DATCKS010000608.1:0-2608 GCA_036562265.1 Thermodesulfobacteriota bacterium
ACCTCGCGCGGCTCGTCCACGCGGCCATCGAGAAGCGGCTCGGCAAGACGATCAAGTTCGAGCTGAAGGAGACGACCCCGGCCACCCGCATCCCGCTCCTCACGAGCGGCCAGGTCGACCTCGTCGCCGAGACCATGACCATCACCCGCTCGCGCATGGAACAGGTGGACTTCGGCCCGGTCTACTTCGTCACCGGCGCGCAGTTCCTCGTCAAGAAGGGGAGCCCCATCAGGGACGTGAAGAGCGCGGCGGGCAAGCGCGTGGCCGTGCAGCAGGGCTCCACGAACGAGCGGATCCTCAGGGAGCAGTACCCCAACATCCAGCTCGTCGTCTTCCCCGATCAGCCGGCCGCCTTCGCCGCCCTGGTCCAGGGACGGGTCGACGCGTACGTGAACGACGGCGTTCAGCTCGCCGGCCTCAAGGCGAAGGCGCCGAACCCGGGCGACTGGGTGATCACGGGCGAGCCGATCTCCTACGAGCCGTACGGCATGGCGATGCGCGAGAACGACTCGGAGTTCCGGGACCTGGTGGCCTTCACCCTCATGGAGGCCATCGAGAGCGGGGAGTACCGGAAGCTCTACGAGAAGTGGATGGGCGAGAAGGGCGACGTGCCCTACCCGCTCTCGGCAACCGCCGAGACCTTCCTGCGCATGCAGGTCATGCCGAAGTAGGCGCGGCCGGGCCGGGGCGCGCCGCCGCGCCCCGGCCGTGCCGCCGCGAGACCGGCCACACGTGTTCCGCTACGACTTCGACTGGAGCGTCCTCTGGCAGCCGCCCTACGGCGAGTGGCTCCTCCAGGGCATCCTCACCACGCTCGAGATCTCCGCGCTCGCCTGGGTGATCGCGCTCGCGCTCGGCTGCGCGGCCGGAGCCATGCGCACCGTGCCGTTCGCCCTCACGCGGGCGGTCGGCGCGGCCTACGTCGAGTTCTTCAAGAACGTTCCCCTCCTGGTCTGGATGTTCTTCTGGTACTTCGGCGCGCCGCAGCTCCTGCCGGCCGCGGTCCAGGACTGGCTCAACCGGCACGGCGTCGCCTTCGTCGCCGCCGTCGTCGCCCTCGGCGTCTACCACGGCGCGCGCTTCGCGGAGGTCGTCCGCGCCGGCATCCAGTCGGTCCCCTACGGGCAGCTCGAGGCGGCCCTCTCGACCGGCCTCGGCGTGGCCGAGGCCTATCGCCTGGTCCTGATCCCGATCGCCCTCAGGCTCATCATCCCCCCGGGGACCAACGAGACGCTGAACCTCCTCAAGAACTCGTCGCTGGCGCTGACGATCAGCGTGGCGGAGATCACGTTCCAGACCCGGCAGATCGAGGCGTACACGGCCAGGGGCTTCGAGGCGATCACCGCCGGCACGCTCATCTACCTGGTCCTCTGCCTCGTCCTCGCCGGCGTCATGTCGCGCGTCGAGAAGGCCGTGGCGATCCCGGGGCTCATCGTGCGCGGCACCGGTCCGGAGGGCTAGCCGGCATGGCGCTCGACTTCTCCGTCATCTGGCGCAACCTGCCGTTCCTCCTCGAGCAGGGCCTGCTCGGCATCGGCGCCTTCGGCGGGGGGACGCTGGCCCTGGCCGTGCCGACCATCGTGCTCGCCACGATCGTCGGGATCTTCGTCGCCCTGGCGCGGCTCTCCCGCTTCGCGGTCTTCCGCGTGCCGGCCACCGCGTACGTGCAGCTCATCCGCGGCGTGCCGCTCGTCATGGTCGTCTTCTGGTTCTGGATCTTCATTCCGATCGCGGCCGGTGTTACCATCCCGACCTACGCGGTGGCGCTGGTCGCCTTCGTGGTCTTCGAGGCGGCGTACATCGGGGAGATCATCCGGGCCGGTATCCAGTCGGTGCCGCGCGGCCAGGTCGAGGCGGCCCGCGCGACGGCGCTCGGCTACGGGGACGCCATGCGGTTCGTCGTGTTGCCGCAGGCCTTCCGCAACATGCTGCCGTCGCTCGTGACCCAGTTCGTCATCCTCTTCAAGGACACGTCGCTCGCGTCGATCATCGGCTACATGGACCTCACCAAGGCGGCCCAGACGGTGAACAACCGGGAGTTCCGCCCGTTCGAGCTGTACCTCTTCATCGCGGTCGTCTACTTCGTCTTCGCCTACGGCCTCTCCCTCTCGGCCCGGAGGCTCGAGCGCCGGATGGCGAAGGGGCGGCGGACGCTGGCCACGGCCACGCTCCGCCCGGCCGGCGCCTGATGTGCGGGTCGGCACGAGGCGGCGGCGTGTCGAGGCGGGCGGCGCTCGCCTCGGCGGCCGTCCTGGCGGCGGTGGCGGCGGGCGCCCGGCCGGCCGCCGGGCTCACCTTCTTCGCCATCGCCACGGGGGGCACCGGCGGCACCTACTATCCGCTCGGCGGCATGCTGGCGCAGCTGCTCTCGAACCAGGTGAAGGACCTCGTCGTCACGGCGCAGGCGGGCAACGCGTCGGTGGCGAACATCCTCCTCATCGGCCGGGGTGAGATCGAGAGCGCCTTCGCGCAGAACGACATCGCCTACTGGGCCTACACCGGCAAAGGCCTCGAGCCGTTCCGGGGCAGGCCGGTCGTGAACATCCGGCACGTCGCGAGCCTCTACCCCGAGCACGTCCACCTGGTGGCCACGCGCGCCTCCGGCATC
>DATCKS010000614.1:0-7799 GCA_036562265.1 Thermodesulfobacteriota bacterium
CCTCGTCGATGGTGCGGGTCCCCTCGAACTGGAGGCCGTACCAGCCGAAGTCGACGCGGTGGCGCTCGGCGAAGCGGAAGTAGCCGTCCACGCGAACGACGTCGTCGCTGTTCGGCATGCCGAGGATCCGACCCGCATCGACCGTCGTGCCGACGGCTCGGGTCGTCGAGTCCAGGTGAAACTCGATGTTCGAGTCTCGCACGAGGAACCCGCCGACCCTCAGGCTGAACGTGTCCGGGTAGCCGGTGTCCGGTGCGGCCTCGGCCCGGGTGACGAGCGCCAGATGCAGCACGAGGGCGGCGCCGGCCGCGAGGAGCGTTCGCGTCACGTGGGTCCTCCGCGGGGCTGGCACGACCATTCTCGTCGGGCCCGCGCGGGCCCACAACCGGGAGAGTTCTGTAGGCGAGCGCTCGCGTCTCCGGGGGGCCCTGCGACGCTCGGGGCGAGTCCGCCGAGGCGCCGCGCCCTGGCGCCCGATCGACGTCGTCCTCTACACAGTCGTCCGGATACCCCGCACGTCCCCGAGCGCTCACGCTGAACGATCGAGCGTGAGACCGCCCGCGGTCGGGCGGCCGTCCGAGGAGGATCGTGGCGATGAGACGCCGGATCGCGGGGATGGCGCTCTGCGCCGTCGTGGCGGCGGACCAGCAGGCCGCGCGGGCGCAGGCGCAAGGGCTCTACGACCGCGCCACCCGCGCGTGCCTCGAGGGACGCGGCTACACGGTCCGGTAGCCGGTGCGCCTCATCGCGTCCCTCGTCGTGGCGGGGATGGCGGCCTGGGGCGCCGCGGCCATCTATTACGCGCCCCTCCCTACACCCGGGCTGCGCGCCGCACTGGCCCTGGGCCTTGTCGCCGCGACGGTCCTCGCGTTTCTCCTCCTGCCGCGGCGCCGCCGGACGCTCGTGGGATTCCTCGTCGGCTTCGCCGTGCTCGTGCTCCTCTGGCGGCAGATCCCCGCTTCGAACGATCGCGACTGGCAGCCGGAGGTGGCGGTCGCCCCCTGGGCGGAGGTCGAGGGTGATCTCGTCACGATCCACGGGGTGCGCAACCTCGACTACCGGAGCGAGACGGAGTTCGTCACGCGCTGGGAGGACCGGACCTACGACCTCCGCACGCTCGACTCCGTGGACCTCGTCGTCTCGTACTGGGCCGGCCGCGCGGTCGCGCACGTTCTCGTCAGCTTCGGGTTCGGAGGGAAGGACTACGTTGCGGTGTCGATCGAGACGCGCAAGGAGCGGGGCGAGCGCTACTCGACGATCGGCGGGTTCTTCAGGCAATACGAGCTCGTCTACGTCGTCGCCGACGAGCGCGACGTGATCCGCGTGCGGACGACCTACCGGCAGCCCCGGGAGGACGTGTACGTCTATCGGCTGCGCACGCGCCGAGGGGACCTCCGCAGGGCCTTCCTCGACTACCTGAGAGGCATGAACGAACTGCGCGCGCGGCCGCGCTTCTACAACACGCTCACCACCAACTGCACGACGGGGATCCTGTTGCACGCGCGGGTGAACCGCGACGCGCCGCGATGGTCGTGGAAGGTGCTCTTGACCGGCTACGTCCCCGAGTACCTCTACGAGATCGGCCGGCTCGACCCCTCGCGGCCGTTTCCGGAGCTCGGGCGACTTGGACACGTGAACGGGCGCGCCCACGCGGCGGACGGGGATCCCGACTTCTCGCAGCGTATCCGGGACGGGATTCCGGCGCCGCCGCCGCTGCCCGAGCTATCGGGTCTCGGCGTGCTCGAGGAGGATGCGGCGCATTTCCGCGATCGTGTCCGGGTGCGACTGGGCGGAGTGGCCGGACCGGACGACCAGCTCGGAGGCGACCCCGTCGACGTGCGCGCTCTCGTAGGCCACGACGCCATCGGTCTGTCCCCAGGGCGGGCCCGGACCTCGTACGGCGATGATCGAGTGGGCGGCAACGCCGGGGTCGATGGGGCTCGCGGCCAGCGTCCGGACGAAGGGGTGGCCGGGGCTCATGTTGTCGACGCTCGTCGGCAGCCGGCTGTCGGAGAACGCAAGGAGGTTGGCGCCAGCGGAGGCCGAGCGGAACTGGTCGGCGAGGCGACCTGGGAGGGCGACGAACCGTCTGACGAGGTTGCGAACCGGGTCGCTGGCACGGAAGCTGCCGCGGTGGGGCGTGGCGATGAAGACGACCCGCTTCACGGTCGGCAGGGGATGGAAGAACATCGCCGCCTCGAGCAGCGTCCGCGTCTCGGGCTCGAGGTCGAGCTCGGCCAGGTCCCGCGTGCTGACGTTGTCCCAGAAGCGCGTCCCGCTGTGGATGACCATGAGCTTCGCGAGGAGCCCGCCCTGGCTGTGCCCGACGACGACCATCCGGCGTAGCGCCGGGTCCTCGCCATGCGGGTCGAGGTCGGTAACGGCGGAGGTGAGCGCGGCGCGGAGGAGGTGGGCCGAGTAGAGAACCGGCTGGCCCGTGTTGTACGTGAAGAACCAGACCTCGAAGCGCTCACGCAGGACCGCGTCCGCGGCGAGCTCGTTCAGCAGCTCCGCCCAGCGCGCGATGCTCGACGCGGTGCCGTGGACGAGGACGAGCGGGATGCGCCCGCGACGGTGCGGGGCGAGCATGACGAGCCCATCGCCGAACAGGCGCGCGTCGCCGAAGCGAAAGCCGGCGATCTCGAGGTCCCACACCCGTGCGCCCTCGAGCATGTACGCCAGCGTGGCCGAGTAGTCCCGCTCGAGCGGGATGATACGGCCGTCCACGGACACCGAGGGAGCCTCGTCCGGGGTGTGGATCTCGATGCGGGCATGGAGGCGGCCCTCGACGAGCGCCTGCACGGGGCGCTCGAAACGGACGAACAGCGTCACCGGCACCTTGATCGACGGCGGGATCCGCTTGCGCGCCGCCTCGGCCGCCGGACCCGAGCCGACCGGCTCCAGCTCGGCAGCGAGGGGCGCCCCGAGGCCCGCGACCCGGTAGTGGTTCCGGAGCCCTCGGATCTCGAAGTCGCCGACGGGGACGAGGTGCGTGAACCGGTAGCCGCTCCACTCGAGTTCGGCGGGAGGGAGCGAGAGCTGGAGATCCCCGAACGGCAGCGGGACGATGCCGGGTTCGACGGCGAGATCGGCTCCGCCTGGCGCCGCGAAGCCCGCCGCGAGGCCGAGGTTGTAGAGGTCGGCGGCCAGGCGAAGGCGGGGGTCGAGCGCGTCGGGCGGCGGTCGCGCCTCGGGGAAGAGGAAGGCGTACGCGTACGCGACGGCGGCCAGGTAGTACCCACGCGTCTTCGTCTCCTGGGCGTGGAGGAACGAGAGTTCGGCCAGCGCAAAGAGCCGGTCCGCCGTGACGCGCTGCGAGAGCGGCTCTCGGAGCGCCTCGAGCGTGGCCTCGGGATCGGCCTCGAACCGGTCGGCGAGGTCGGCGCGGTTGAGGACCTGCAGGGACCACACGCTCGGCGTCCCGGCGGAGAGCACGTTCGTCGTGAGCCGACGGTACGTGTCCAGCGAGCTGGCCCGCTCGACGCCGACCGGCGTGGCGCACCCGACCGCCAGCAGGGCGGCCAGACACGGACCGAGCAACCGGAGAAGCAGGGCGGGGCGCCGCATGAGCCGAGACTATGGCGCGGACGCCGTCGTCGTCAACAGCCGGCGAAGGGCGATGACGACGAAACTCGACCGGCGGACTTCCGGGAAGGGGCAGAGCGCCTGTCAAGACTCCCGACATTACCCGATGGCACGCCCGGACGGTGTCGCGTAGCCTGCGAGCATGAGGACATACACATCGATCGTCGCAGTCCTGGGGTCGACGTGGCTTCTCGCCTCGAGCCCGGCCATCGCGGCCGAGCCATCCGCCGAGCCATCGGCCGAGGCCCCGTCCGAGCCTTCGAAGGCGCGGGGGTATTTCGCCCTGAGCGGCTATTTCCTCGGACTCACCGGCACGGAGCTGCGCGACGTCACGGCCGGCGGCATCGAGCGCGACATCGAGGCGGACGACGGCTGGGGGGCGGGGCTCGCCATCGGGTACCGCATCGGGCTCGGACTTCGTCTGGAGGGCGAGGCGGTGTACCGGCACAACCAGGTTGACATCCAGAGGGTCTTCCTGTCCCAGCCCGACGTCGGCGGGGGCGTCCGATCCGTCGGCCTCATGGCCAACGCCTACTTCGAGCCGGAGCTGCGCTTCCCCATCAACCCCTACATCGGAGCCGGGATCGGCGGGGCGAACGTCGGCCTGGACGCGAACGGCCTCGACATCGACGAGGACGACTGGGTGCTCGCCTACCAGGCCTTGGCCGGCGCCGCACTGAAACTCGGGACGGTCGACTTCATCCTCGGCTACCGCTACTTCGCCACCGACGACCCGGCCTTCCGGGGGACCGAGATCGAGTACCGCACGCACAACCTCGAGGTGGGGCTTCGCATCAACTTCTAGAGCTTTCCAGCGGCGCGGAACCGGTCTACGATCGATCGAGGCTGATTGGTTCGCTGGCCTCGAGCCGGAGAAACCTCCGTGTCGTCGTCCCGCAGAGCCCTCACATGGCGCGCGGTCCTCGTCGCGGTCGCCGTGCTTGCTGCCACGGGGGCCGAGCACCTGGTGGCGCCGACGGGGCACCCGTCGCCGTGCCGGACAGACATCGCGCGGCCCGTCGCCGGCCCCGAGGTGTGCGCCCTGGTGTTGTCCGTCCCTTCATCGTCCCGGCCGCACTCGTGGAGGCGAGGGCCGCCGACGAGGTCGCCCTGCGCCGCTCGGGCTCCACGCTGCGAACGGTCCTCGGGTCCAACGGGCTGCCGATCGACGTCCGACGCGGGGACGGTCGCATGACGGCGCCCGACGACGCCCGCCTCCGGCGCATTCAGGGCACGTGCCGGCGGCTCGAGGCGGCGCTCCGTGCGAGCGAGGCACGCTATCGTGACCTCTTCGACTCGTCCGCCGTGGCGCTCTGGGAGGAGGACTTCTCGGCGATCCGGCCGCTCGTCGACTCGCTTCCGGTCCGAGACGTGACCGACCTCAGAGCGTACGCAGCCGGGCATCCCGCCTTCGTGCGGCGTGCACTGCGCATGGTGCGCGTCGTCGGCGTCAACGAGGCGGCGGTCCACCTTTTCGGCGCCCGTGACAAGGCAGAACTCGTCGCCGCCGGCGGGCGGCTCTTCACCGAGGAGTCCCTCGGCGCCTTCGCCGAGGCGCTCGTCGCCATCGCGGAAGGCCGGCCCGGCTTCGAGACGTACACCGCGGCACGAACCCTCGACGGGCGGCGCGTCGAGCTGCTCCTGGCCGCCCGGTCGCAGGACCGGCAGTTGGCGTACGGGCGCGTGCTCCTCGGCGCGGTCGACGTGACGACGGACCGGCTGGCCGTGCGCCGGTTGAAGGCCGCGGAGGCGCGCGTCCGCGCGACGCTCGACGCCCTGCCCGCGCACATCGCCATCCTCGACGAGACGGGGACCATCGTCGCCGTCAACCGTGCCTGGCGCGAGTTCGCGGTGGCGAACGGGTTCAGGGGCACCTCTCACGGCGTCGGGTGGAATTACCTCGAGGTCTGCCGCTCCGCGACGGGAGCCGAGGCAGCCGAGGCCCGGGCCGCGGCCGACGGCATCAGGGCCGTCATGGACGGCGGCCGGGCGCACGTCCGCCTCGAGTACGCCTGCTCCGGTCCCTCCACGCTGCGCTGGTTCCAGCTCCGCGCCACGCGGTTCTTCGAGGACGACCGGGTCCGCGTGGTGGTCGCCCACGAGGACGTCACCGAGATCAAGCTCGCCGAGCGTGGGCTTCGCACCCTCACGGAGCGGCTCCTCGGCGCCCGAGACCAGGAGCGGCGGCGCGTCGCGCGGGAGCTGCACGACGGCGCGGCGCAGCTACTCGTCGGCGTGTCGATCAACCTCGAACGTTTCCGCGCCGTCATGGAGCGGCGGGACGAGAGGCAGGCGCGGCTCCTCGACGAGCTTGCCGAGCTGAACGCCCGGGCGCTCAAGGAGATCCGAACGCTGTCCTACCTGCTGCACCCGCCGGAGATCGAGGCGCTCGGCCTCGTCGCGGCCATACGCTGGTACGTCGAAGGGTTCACGAGCCGTAGCGGCATCGAGGTGGCCTTCGTGGGGCCCGACCACTGGGAGCGGCTGCCGGGCGACATGGAGACCGCCCTCTTCCGCATCGTCCAGGAGGCGCTGGCCAACGTCCATCGCCATTCCGGCAGCGCGACGGCGCGGGTGGAGCTCTGCCGGGACAACGGGGCGGTCAGGCTGAGCGTCTGCGACGCGGGACGCGGGATGCCGGCCGAGCCGGGCCCGGTCGGAAGCGGCTGCAGGCGCCCGGTCGGCGTGGGGATCGGCGGCATGCGGGAGCGGGTGCGGCTGCTCGGCGGCCGGTTCGAGATCCAGTCGAGCGCGGACGGCACCACGGTCTCGGTCGTGGTCCCGGTCCCGGACGGCGAGACGCGAGACCTCACCGAGGAGCGGGCCATCCAGGCGCCGTAGACCCGGCGTCGGGAATTCCCCGTATTGCCGGTCCGCCGGACAGATGGGATAGTCGAGGTGATCATGCCCCCCGGAGACGAGCCGACACGGGCACGGGGCGGGACCGCGGGGGCGTCGGAGCCGGTCCGGATCCTCCTGGCCGACGATCACGACGTGGTCCGGCGAGGCCTGCACGAACTCCTGTCCGCCAGGCCCGCGTGGCGGGTGTGTGCCGAGGCGGTGGAGGGACGCGAGGCGGTGGAGCTGACGCTCCGGCACCGGCCGCACATCGTGGTCCTCGACCTGAGCCTGCCGGGCCTGAACGGTCTCGACGTGATCCGCCAGATCCGGAGCGAGGCGCCGGAAAGCGAGATCCTCGTCTACACCATGCACGAAAGCGAGCAGCTCGCCAGGGAAGCGCTTCTCGCCGGCGCGCGCGGGTTCGTCGTCAAGTCGGACTCGATCGGCCGCCTCGTCGACGCGATCGAGGCGCTCGCCCGGCACCGCGCCTTCGTCACCCCGCGCATGGCCGGGGTGGTCGAGGACGGGCCGCCGTCCCGCCGGCGCCGGCCCCCGTCCGACGCCGACCCGCGCCTCACGAGCCGCGAGCGAGAGGTGGTCCAGCTCCTCGCGGAGGGCAAGAGCAACAAGGAGCTGTCGGTCATCCTCGGCATCAGCGTGAAGACCGTCGAGACTCACCGGGCGGCCGTCATGCGAAAGCTCGGGCTCGGCGCCTTCGCCGACCTCGTTCGCTACGCGATCCGCAACGGCCTCGTCCGCGCCTGATCGGCCGAGGTCAGGTCTCGGCGTCTTCCCGGCGCCCGGGCGCGGAGGCGCTCGAGGCCTGTGCCCCCCGCGCGAGCGCGACGAACGCCTCGAGCGCCTTCGGGTTCGCCAGCGCCTCGGCGCTGACGGCCGCCTCGAGCGGCCGGCCCGACAGGATCCGCTTGACCGGCACCTCCACCTTCTTGCCGTTCAGCGTCCGGGGGACCTCGGCGATCGCGTGGATCTCGTCCGGCACGTGGCGAGGGGAGAGCTGGCGCCGGAGCGCCGCCGCGATCTTGCCGCGCAGCGCGTCGTCGAGCTCGACGCCCTCGCGCAGGACGACGAAGAGCAGGAGTCGACCCTCCCGCCCCAGCTCGCCGGTGTCGATGACCAGGCTGTCGGTGATCTCCGGCAGCTCCTCGACCACGCGATAGAACTCGCTCGTGCCCATGCGGACGCCGCCGCGGTTGAGCGTGGAGTCGGAGCGCCCGTAGATCACGCAACTGCCCCGCTCGGTCAGGCGCAGCCAGTCGCCGTGCCGCCACACGCCCGGGTAGCGGTCGAAGTACGCGGCCCGGTAGCGGGAGCCGTCGGGGTCGTTCCAGAAGCCGGTCGGCATGGAGGGCATG
>DATCKS010000618.1:0-5283 GCA_036562265.1 Thermodesulfobacteriota bacterium
GCTGTCCTTCGACCAGGCGTCGGGATTGGCCCGCATCCAGTCGATGCCGTCCCGCTGCCGCCCCTGCATCTCCATCACGTGCGCCACGGCGTGCTGCGCCCAGCCGTCGCGCGGCTCGAGGTCGACCGCCCGGCGCCCCACCCGCTCGGCGCGCTCGTAGAGCCCGGTCTCCTCGAGGCCGAAGGCGTGCATGCCGAGGATCGCGTGGTAGCCCGGCATGCCGGGCGACCAGGCCGGCAGGGCGCGGGCGATCCGGTCGCGAAGCATCCGCGAGTCGCCCCTGTAGAAGTCGATCAGATGCCCCGCCTGGATCGCCAGCGCGTCGGTCGGGTGCTCGATCGTCACGTCCTCGAGCGTCCGGCCGGCGGCCTCCCACTCCCCCTCGATCAGGCGGCCGATCGCCTCGACGTGCCCGCGCTCCCGGGTGGTCATCGGCAGCCGCGCCGCCGCCTCGTAGCAGGCCCGCGCGACCGGCAGGCCGGTCGGCTCCGTGCCGAGCAGGTGCAGGTAGGCCTTGAGCACGTACCCCATCACGAAGTCCGGGCTCTCGGCCAGGGCGCGGTCGATGGTGGCGACCGGGTCGCCGACGTAGCACTGCAGCTCGCGCACCGCCTGCTCGTACGCCTCGGCCGCCCGGGCGCCGGCCCCCGTGAGGGTCTCGCCCCGTGCATCCCTGATGGTCATGGTTCGTCCTCTCCTTTCCGAACGTTCCCTCGCCCGGCTGACCCGGGCCGACGTCTCTGGACGGTGAGGCTAGCCGGCCGGCGTCACGCGAGCCGTGGCGGCAGCGTCAAGGATGCGTGAAAAACGTCACCGTGGCTCGAAGTCGAGCGCCACGCCGTTCGTGCAGTACCGCAGCCCGATCGGCTCGGGGCCGTCGTCGAACACGTGGCCGATGTGGCCGCCGCAGCGGCTGCAGTGCACTTCCGTGCGGCGCATGAAGAAGCTGCTGTCCTCGGACGTGCCGACGGCGCCGTCGAGCGGCGTGTGGAAGCTCGGCCAACCGGTGCCGCTGTCGAACTTCGCCTGGCCGTCGAAGAGCGGCTGCCGGCAGGCGGCGCAGACGTACGTTCCGGGGCGGTGCTCGTCGTTGAGCGGGCTCGTCCAGGGCCGCTCGGTCCCGTGCTCGCGCAACACGGCGTACTGTTCGGGCGTCAGGACCGCCTTCCATTCCGCGTCGCTCTTCACGTGCTCGTCCCTCCAGGCCATCCCGCCGCTCCGCGGCCGGGTCGACCGGCCGCGCCGTGCGGAGCCGCGCCGCCCGAACGCCGCCCGCGGGCCCGTCTCGCGATTCGGGCGCTCGGGGTGTGACCGCGCCGGCTTGACTCCCCTGCCGGCTTCCGCGATACCCGGCGCGCTCGGTTCCATCGTCGTGCGAGGAGGTTGGCGGTGATCGCCATCGCATTCGGTCTCGTCAAGTTGCTCGTCCTGCTCGTCCCGGGGGTGATCTGCCTGGCGAGCCCGGAGTCGGTCCGGAACGTGGCGCTCGAGGCGCGGCGCCGGTACGGGCTCGACCGCTCCTGGCAGGACCGGATCTTCACCGAGGACTTTCTCGTGTCGATCCGCCTCTTCGGCGTCGTGCTCCTCTTCTTCGCCGCCCTGCTCGGCTTCGTCGTGTTCCGGCAGGGATAGGCCGGACTCGATCAGAAGTCCCCGGGGTCCCCCCCGAAGTCGCCGCCGAGGTCGTCCGCGTCGTCGAACCCCTCCCCATCAGCCGCGTCCCCGGCCGCCGCGTCCGGGTCCGGGGCGTCGGGATCGGCCTCCTCGGCGCCGGCCGCATCGAAGCCGCCGAGGAACTGGTTCGCGATCGCCGTCCCGATGAACGCCCCGGCGATCGTCCCAAGGAGGCTGCCGCTCAGGCTCCGCTCGAGCGTGCCGGGCCGCCGCATCTCCGCCCGCGTCGCCGCGCGCGCCAGGGTGCGCGGGTCGGCGTCGCGCGACGGGTCGAGCCGCTCGCCCGGCGGCGCCTCGCGGGCCAGGTGTCCCAGCACCCGGGCGCGCTGCTCGGCCGTGAGCTCAGCGAGGGCCTCGGCGTGCGCCTGCTCGATGGCCTCGGGCGGCGCCGTGCGAAGCAGGTACCGGTAGCGGGCGATGGCCTGCTCGTCGCCCGGCTCGACGGGACGCGCCTCGCGGTCGGGCGGCGGCTTGGCCCCGCCGCCGCCGAACAGCCGATCCAGGAGTCCCATGACGTCTCCTCTCCGTACGTGAAGGCCGTCCGGTGAGCCGACGCACGGACCGTGCCCCCGGCGGGCAAGTCACCCGCCCGCCACCCATCCGCTCCCTCGGGCGCGCGTCTCGCAAGGCTCCCTCGAAACCCGCTTCCTCGAGGAGGTACGACACCATGCCGGTACGCGGTCGCAAGGGGGGCACCGAACTGCCGAGCACGATCGCGCGGTCGGACGGACGCGCGCAGACGATCTGGCGGCGAGCGCACGACAGCGCGGTCAAGACCTACGGTGAAGGGCGGAGCGCCCATCGGGTGGCCTACGCCGCGCTCAAGCACGAGTACGAGAAGCGCGGCAACCGGTGGGTCGCCAAGGGCTGGAAGGGACCGTCCGATCCCCAGGCGCGCCGCGGCCCGACGACGCGCCGAAAGTCCACCGACGAGCCGCGCGCCGCCACGGCCGGCGGCAAGGTCGCGCGCACTGCGCCCGCCGCGCGCAAGGCGGCACGCGCCGCGAGGCGCGAGTCCGCGCGAGGACGACGGCGGGCGAGCAGGCGCACGTAACCGGAGGCCTCGAGCGGAACGCCGGGACGCTCTTTCCTGCCTCGCGGCGCGTCGAGGGATAGCCGAAGGGCGGACCTGCCAGGCTAACGGCGTGTGGCGTCGCGGGACGGGCCCGCGGCCGGGTGCAGCGTCGTCAGCCTTGCTTCTCGCCGTGCTTGCGGTTGACCGACCCGTCCGGCGCCACCAGGTACCACTCGCCGCCGAAGGCCTCGACGTCCTGGCCGGTGACCTCGCCCGGGCCGCGGTCCTTCACGAAGTAGTAGAGGGGCCAGCCGTTGTAGGTGACCTGCCGCGAGCCGTCGCGCCGTTCGAAGGTCCCGAGCAGGTCCTTCTTCACGTTCGGTCCCGCCTCCGGGCCGCCCTGGCCGGCCAGCGCCGGAGGCCACGCCTGCGCGCAGGCGTCGTAGCAGGCGCTCGCGCCCTTGCCCTGCTGGTCCGCCATGAACATGTACAGCGTCCGGCCGCTGGCGTCGGTGAGGTACTGGCCGTACGGCGGCTTCGTCGCCGTTTCGATCCGCGGCGCGATCGTGCCCGACTGCCCCTGCCCCATGGCGGGTGCGGCCCACAGGATCGCGAGCGCGCCCGCCGCGGCGAGTGCCCGTGCTCGCATCTCGTCCCTCCTGGTCGTCCGGGTTCGTGTACCGCCGGATCGCAGCAGGGGGCGTACCGGATCGGGGACAGTCAGACGCCGGCCTGCGATCCCTGGCCGCGTCCCGCTCCCGCGCCGCATGCCCGGCGCAGGAAGTTCACGATCCAGCGGCCGACGACCGCCGAGTCGGTGGGGGTGTCGAGCGTGCGCAGGCCGCGCTCGTAGGTCTCCTCGCCGATCAGCGCGCGGCGGTGCTCCATCAGCCGGCGAGCGTAGGCGCGGCTGAAGTCGGGATGCGCCTGGATGGTGAGGACGTGCTCGCCGATCTGCAGCATCTCGTACGGGCAGAAGGGGTGTTCGGCCAGGACCCTGGCGCCGGGCGGCGGCTCCACGACCTGATCCTGGTGGCTCACGACCAGGGCGATCTCGTCCGCCGGCGGCTCGGCCCACGGGGGCCTCGGCGCGAGGAGCCGCACCTTGCGGACGCCGACCCCCCACCCGCGCGACGACTTCTCCACCCGGCCGCCCAGGGCCGCCGCGACGAGCTGGTGGCCGAAGCAGATGCCGACCGTCGGGTGCCGGCCGGCGTCGAGCGCGCGCGCGAGGTCGGCGGCCCTGGCGATCCAGGGCTCGGCGTCGTAGACGCCCCACCGGCTGCCGGTGAACAGCCACCCGTCGCACTCGTCGAGCGACTCGGGGAAGTCGCCCGCGGTCAGGTCGTAGCCGCGGAACTGCACGCTCGGATCGACGGCCCGGAGCAACGCCCGGGACATGTCCGGGTAGTCGCCGAACTCCGCCCGGAGCTCCGCCGGCGCGGAACCGCACTGCAGGATGCCGAGTCGCATGGTCGTTCCCCGGGGTCGTGCCGTCAGGTCGACGGCCGACCGTCGCGGGCAGGCCCGAAGGCGGCGCGAAGCCGCTCGAGTTCCTCGAGCCGCCCCTGGACTTTCTGCCAGTACCGATCGTTGATGCGGGCGATGAGCGCTTCCATCAGCACGAGCAGCGCGGCCGACGAGTCCCAGCGCGACGGCACCTCGATCCGCGCCACGAAGACGTGCTCGGCGACCGCCGCGATGGGCGACAGCCACTGGTCGGTGACCAGCACGACGCGAGCCCCGCGCTCGGCGGCGCGGCGGGCGAAGCTCACGACGTCGTCCTGGTACCGCCGGATGTCGAACACCACGAGCACCGACCGGCGGCCCATGTTCAGCAGGTACTCCGACCAGGCGACCGGCGGCCCGGTGACGTGCGCGACCCGCGGGTGGAGCGCCCGCAGGTGCATGTAGGTGTAGTGCGCGATGGCGTCGGTGAACCGGCCGCCGAGGAGGTAGACGGTGTGCTGCGGCGCGGCGAGCAGCGCCGCGACGGCGTCCACCTCGTGCCGCGGGATGGCCGCCAGCGACTGGCGGATGTTCGCGCAGACGGCCTCGGCGAAGCCGTTCCACGAGTCGCTGCCGTTGCGCGCCGGGGACGAGGGAGCGGGCCCCTTGTTGAGCGGCGACTTGAGCCGCGCCTCGAGTTCCTTGCGCAGCGCCGCCTGGAACCCCGGGTAACCGGAGTACCCGAGCTTGGCGACGAACCGGAGCACGGTCGGGTGGCTCACCCCCGCGCGCTGGGCGAAGCCGGTGAGCGACTCGAGGCCGGCCATCGGGTAGCCGGCGAGCAGCGTTCGCGCCGCGGCGCGCTCGCTTCGCGTCAGGCGATCGAGGCGCCGGTGGATCAGCTCCGCGATCGACTGGTCCTCTCTGCGGCGACTGCCGCCGTGGGCTGGTTGCCTCGGCACCGTCGATCCATCCCGCTCCCGGTCAATCGGTTTGACAGTCGAGCGGCCGATGTTTTAGCATTTTGTTCTAAGTCTCGCGACCTGTACAACATATACCAGATAACATGACTTAATCAAACGCACGTACGTTCCTGTACAGCCAGGCTCCGGGCGCCCGGCCGGGGAGCCCTGGCCGTCGGGGGA
>DATCKS010000620.1:0-1628 GCA_036562265.1 Thermodesulfobacteriota bacterium
GCTGGGGTGAGCCTGCTCGCGCAGGTCGCCGCGGCCGCCGACCCGGCGATCGCCGCGCACGCCGCGCCCGACCCGCCGCGGGGCCGCTTCGAGGCGGTGGCCGACCGCGAGCGCGCCTTCGTGCTCGAGGCCGTCCACGAGGGCTACCTCATGCACTACGGCGAGCCGCGCGGCTTCGCCGGGATGGACGGCGACCTGCGCCTGCTCGGCGGCGACGCGCTCTACGCGCTCGGGCTCGCGCGGCTCGCCGAGGCGGGCGACCTCGACGCCATCGCCGAGCTCTGCGACCTCATCTCGCTCTGCGCCTGGGCGCACGCCGACGGCCGTCCCGAGCTCGCCGAGGCGGCCTGGGAGGCGGCCGCCGCGAGGGTCGCCGACGGGCGCGGGGAGGGGTCGCGCGCGGCCGTCGAGGCGCGCCTGCGCGCGAGCGCGTAGGCTGCCGCCCGACGAGCCGACCTCGGCCATCCGACCTCCGTAGGCTGTATGGCGCTAGAGTTCCGCGCCGGTTCGCGCCTTGGGGCGCATCTCCAACGACAGGATCATGGCCCGAAACCCCAAGCCTCCCAAGCCACGCAAGTCGCCCTACACCGCCGACCGCAACATCCCGGGCGCCTTCGAGGGTGAGACCGTCACCCGCCGCGGGCTCTTCACCGGCGGCGCCCTCGCCGCCGGCGGGATCGCCACCGCGGCCTTCGGACTCCCGACGCTCGGGTTCGCGCTCGGCCCGATCTTCGAGGATCAGCTCCCGGACAGGTTCCAGGACGTCGGCCCGGAGAGCGACTTCAACCCGGACACCTACGTCCCGCGCGTCATCGACATCGTCCCCGAGGTCGGCGAGGCCGGCAAGACGACGATCTACGTCCGCCGCTTCAACCCGGAGCGCGACAACCCGACGAACAGCGACCTGCCGTACGTCGCCATCTCGACCCGGTGCGCCCACCTCGGCTGCCCGGTCCGCTACGTGCAGGCCTCCCAGCGCTTCATCTGTCCGTGCCACGGCGGCGTCTACGGCTTCGAGGGCGAGGTCACCGGCGGCCCGCCGGTCCGCCCGCTCGACCGCTTCTACACGAAGGTCGAGAACGGCCGCGTCCTCGTCGGCGCACGCTTCTCCCTCAACAGCAAGCTCGAGCGGTTCAGCCCGCGTGACCCGTCGAACCATCTCGACGGGCTGTGGCAGTACCTCTATCCGTCGAGGCCCAGCACGTGAAGCTCCCCAAGCCACCACTTCCACGCTCTCTGACGCCGCGGCCGGGGCGCCCCGGTGACGGCAACGCCAACGGCGCCAAGCCGACGGCGATCCAGCAGGCCGCCGAGGCCGGCACGTCGGTCGTCGGCTGGCTGGACGAGCGCAGCGGGCTCAGCCCGTTCCTGCGCGGCTTCCTCTTCCGCAAGGTGCCGAAGGGGACGAACTGGTTCTACACCCTCGGCTCGGCGACGATGTTCGCCTTCCTCTCGCAGGCGGTGACCGGCGTCTTCCTCGCCATGTACTACGAGCCGGACCCGGCGCGCGCCTACGAGTCGGCGGCCCGCATCACCAACGAGGTCTTCCTCGGCGAGCTCGTCCGCGGCATGCACCGCTGGGGCGCGACCGTCATGGTCATCCTCATCTTCCTCCACATGGGGAGGAC
>DATCKS010000621.1:0-3518 GCA_036562265.1 Thermodesulfobacteriota bacterium
CGACGGCGACGGCACCTACGACGCCGCCGCGGCCGGTACGCTCGTGCGGCACCTCCTCGACAACCGGCTCGACCTCGTCAACGCCAGGCGCGTCGGCGCCGGCCGCGGGGCCTATCGGCCGGGCCACCGCCCGGCCAACGCCGTGCTGAGCGCCCTGATCGGCCGCGTCTTCGGCAACCGCTTCGGCGACATGCTGTCCGGTTACAAGGTCCTGTCGCGCCGCTTCGTGAAGTCGTTTCCCGCCCTCGCCGGCGGCTTCGAGATCGAGACGGAGCTGACCGTCCACGCGCTGCGGCTCGACATGCCGGTTGCCGAACTCCCCACGACCTACCGGGAACGCCCCGCCGGCTCGTTCAGCAAGCTCAGCACCTGGCGCGACGGGCTCAGGATCCTGCGGGCGATCCTGGTCCTCTTCAAGGAGGAGCGGCCGCTCGCGTTCTTCACCTCGCTCTTCGCGATCCTGGCGGCGACCTCGATCGCCCTCGCCTGGCCGGTCGTCGCGACGTGGCTGGCGACGGGGCTCGTGCCGCGGCTGCCGACCGCGGTGCTCGCCACCGGCCTCATGCTCCTCGCCTTCCTGAGCCTCGCCTGCGGCCTCGTGCTGGACACCGTCACGCGCGGGCGCACGGAGACGAAGCGGCTGCACTACCTGGCCCAGCGGCCGCCCGACGCCGGCTGACCGGCGCGTCCCGGCGTGCCGCCCCCGGACCGCTCTGCCGGCGCTCGGCCCTTCGGGCCGGCCCCGCTCACGCGCGACGTGGATCGGCGCCTGTTCTCGCGTGCCGCCCCCGGACCGCTCTGCCGGCGCTCGGCCCTTCGGGCCGGCCCCGCTCACGCGGGGCACGTTGCCGCTACGTGCTAGCGGTAGCT
The DNA here is from genome assembly GCA_036562265.1 of Thermodesulfobacteriota bacterium. GTDB lineage: Bacteria > DASVDK01 > DASVDK01 > DASVDK01 > DASVDK01 > DASVDK01. Next base: position 871 of record DATCKS010000621.1, read on the forward strand.
GAAGATCTGCTCGGCCTGCCCGTCGGGGGTGGCGGAGAGCCTGAGGACTTCCGCGTCGCGGAAGCGAAGGAGGATCCGCATCGGCCGGCCCTCCTGTGCGGCGAAGTACTTCCCCATGTCGGCGGCGAGGGCCGAGACGTCGCGAGCGAGTTCCTCCCAGAGGTGAAGCGGGAGGTCCCAGGTGAGGACCGCCTCGGCAGGGGTGTCGGCGCGCCTGGGCATCGTGACGGCGATCCACTGGACGATCGGGGCGTCGTACCGGGACGGATCGCGGTAGACTCGCCGCTTCTTGGCATCGAGCCCCTCGAACCCGTGCTCCCGCACCCAGTCCTGCACGATCACGTACTTGACCGTCTGGAACACCCGCTGGCTGCCGAGGTCGTGGACGAGCCAGTCCTTCATGGCCTGGGCCAGCAGGATCCCCTCGTCGGTGTCGGCCGACAGCCGGGTGAGCTGCGAGCGGCCGGCGTCGGGTGCGGCGGCGGCGGGCGGTACGGCGGCCACGAGCATCGCGGCCGCCGCCAGAAGCGCAGCGGGCGTGTGGCGCATGGGTCTCCCTCCCTGCCCCGGGGCTGGCTAGCAGTATCTGCGCCAGGTCACCAGACGACCGCTAACCCGCGTCGCTCCGTGGGGTTGGCGGCCGGCGCGGCGGCCGCCGGTAACGGGGGGAGGCGTCGATGGTACGGGACTGTAACCGGGGTCAGGCGGGGGCGACCAGGTCGCCGGCGCAGTAGACGCGATTGCGCTCGGCCGCCTTCGCCCGGTACATCGCCTTGTCGGCCATGTCGAGGAGCCCCTGCTTCGTCCGGGCGTCGATGGGGTAGCAGGCGACGCCGACGCACGCGGTGAGCCGCACGTCGAGGCCCGCGTCGGCGAGGAAGACGTGCTGCTCGATCCCCTTGCGGATCCGCTCCGCCACGATGTAGGCGCCCTTGCGGTCGGTGTCGGCGAGGACGATGGTGTACTCGTCCCCCCCGTAGCGGATGATCGTGTCGATCTCCCGCCGCACGCAGCTCCGCAGCACGTCGGCCACCTCGACGAGGACGCGGCTGCCCATGAGGTGGCCGTGGACGTCGTTGACCTGCTTGAAGAGGTCGAGGTCGAGGAAGAGGACCGACACCGTGCTCTTGTACCGGTCGGCCCGCCTGAGCTCGCGCTCGAGCACGAGGTCGAGGTAGCGCGCGTTGTAGAGCTTGGTCAGGTCGTCGATGTACGCCTGCTCGCGCGCGTCGAGGTACTTGGCCGCGTTGTCGAAGGCGATGGCCGCCTGCTCCGCGATGAAGGCGACGCTCTGCAGCTCCGACTTCTCGTACGCCCCCCGCGCCTTCGGCGAGAAGACGATGCAGACGCCGGGGGGCGACTGCTGGCTGCGGATCAGCACGAGAACCGCCGTTCGCGTCGCGGCCGGGACCGGATCGCCGACCGCCCGGACCGGCTTCACCTTGACCGTCTCGCGCGACTGGGCCATCGACGCCAGCTCGGCGAAGAACTGCTCGCCGATCCGCGCCGCCAGCCGCCGCGCCGCCCCCTCCTCGACGCCGTAGGCCGCCTTGAGCTCGATCGACTTGAGGTCGCGCTGGAAGAACAGCGCGAGCCCGACCGGCGCCTTCAGCTCCTTCACGATCGACGACAGGGCGAACTGGTGCAGCTTGTCGACGTCGAGCGTCATCGACATCGTCCGCGACACCTCGAAGAGCCGCAGGAGCTGCCTGAGCTCCCGGTTCTCCTCAAAGAGCCGCCGCTGCTCGATCACGCGGTTGACCGTGAGGAGGAAGTCGTCGTGGTTGAACGGCTTGGTGATGTAGTCGGAGGCGCCGCTCTTGAGCGCCTTGACGGCCGAGTCGACCGTTCCCTGGCTCGTGATGACGATGACGTCGGTCGACGGGTTCAGTGCCTTGGCCCGCGCGAGCACCTCGAGCCCGTCGATCCCGGGCATGACGAGGTCGGTCAGGACGAGCTGGAACGTCCCGGCCGGCTCGCGGGCGAGGATCTCGAGCGCCTCGCGCCCGTCCGCGGCCGAGACCGTCTGGAAGCCGTCGGCGGCGAGGATGTCGGCGCAGAGCTGGCGAAAGAAGCGGTCGTCGTCGACGACGAGGATGCGGCCCTTGGCCGCCTGGGCGTGGTCGGCCCTGCGCCGGGAGTCCTGTTTCGCGGCCTGATCACCCTTTCGCTCGCCCCAGCTGAGGGCCATGTCGGCTCCGTGGCTGCGGATTGCGGCCGCCCGAGCGGCGGGCCCCACGTTATAGGGATAGGGCCCGGACGTTACTCGGAGCCGCGGCGCGTGTCAACTCGAACATGGCGGGCGTCGAGGCGGCCGCCGACGCCGTGGGAGCCGGCCGCCGCACGGGGCAACGCCGGCCCCGATCCATTCGGGCCGAGAGGCCTTAGAATCCCTCCTCCAGCGGGTCGCTCCGGCCGACGGTCCGGACCTCGACGCCGCGGCCGTCGGTCGTCACGATCACCGCGCCGTCCCGCTCCGGGATGAGGGCGCGGGCGCCCCCGAGTTCGATGGCGTCGATGAGTTCCGGCAGCTCGCGAAGCGCACGCCGCCCCGCCTCGCCCGCGAGGAGGACGACCTGCGGCCTCAAGGTCTCGAGGAGCGGCGAGAGGCCGTACCTCGGCAGCGGGGAGCGCGGCCAGTGGAGGAT
>DATCKS010000622.1:0-10168 GCA_036562265.1 Thermodesulfobacteriota bacterium
GAGCTGCGCGTCGTGATCGACCGGGCCCGCGCCGCCGACCTCGGCGTCGACACGCGGGACATCGCCACGGCGTTGCGTCTCATGGTGGGCGGCGACGAGGAGGTCACGCGGTTCCGCGACCCGCGCGTCGGCGAGGACTACGACGTTCAGCTCCGCCTGTCGGAGGAGGACCGCTCCGACCCCTCCACCATCTCGCGGCTCTACGTGCCGCGCTCGTCGGGCGAGGGGCTCGTCCGGCTCGACAACGTGGTCCGGATCGTCTCGGGCGAGGGGCCCTCCCGGATCGATCGCCTCGACCGGCAGCGCATGGTGGCGCTCCGCGCCGGCGTGGCGCCCGGCTACGCGCTCGCCGACCGGCTCGAGGCGCTGAGAGCGGCGACGGCCGAACTCAACCTGCCGCCCGAGTACACGACCACGGTGTCCGGTCGCGGCCGCGAGCTCGAGCGCACGTTCCGGGAGTTCCTCTGGGCGTTCCTGCTCTCGGTCATCTTCATGTACCTGATCCTCGCCTCGCAGTTCGAGAGCCTCGTCCACCCCTTGACGATCCTGATCTCGCTGCCGCTGTCGGTCCCCTTCGCCCTCTTCTCGCTCTGGGTGACCGGCAACACGCTGAACCTCTACTCGGCGCTCGGCATCCTGGTCCTCTTTGGCGTCGTCAAGAAGAACGCCATCCTCCAGATCGACCACATGAACGGTCTCAGGCGCCAGGGGATGGACCGCCTGTCGGCCATCATGCAGGCCAACCGCGATCGGCTGAGGCCCATCCTCATGACGACCCTCGCCCTCGTCGGCGGGATGCTGCCGCTCGCGGTCGGCACCGGTCCCGGGGCCGAGGAGCGCCGCGCCATCGCGATCGTCGTCATCGGCGGCCAGACCCTCTCGCTGCTCCTGACGCTGCTCGTGACGCCGGTCGTCTACTCCCTCTTCGACGACCTCGGGGCGCGGCTGCGCCCCAGGTCCAGGACCGCCGCCCGGCGTCCGAGCCCGGAGCGAGCGCCAGCGCCCGCGCTATCATGACGCCGTGATGTCCGCGGCGCGCCGAAGGTTCCCGCATCGTCGCCTCGTCCTCGCCGCGGCCGGCCTCCTCGCCATCGTCGTCGTCCTCTGGCTCGCCCGCGGCTTCCACGAGGCCCCGGCGGCCCCCGCTCCGCCGACCGCCGCCGTCGAGGTGGCGCCGATCGTCGTCCGGGTGCGGGAGACCGGCACCGTCATCCCCCGCCTCGCGGTCGAGGTCAAGTCCAAGGTCGGCGGCGAGGTCGTCAAGATGGCGGCCACCGAGGGGCAGGTCGTCGAAGCCGGCACGGTCCTCGCCCAGATCGACCAGACCGACTTCGTCTCGCGCGTGCGCCAGGCCGAGGCCGACCTCGCCTCCGCCCGCGCCCGTCTCTCCGCCCTCGTCGAGGGGTCGCGGCCGCAGGAGATCGCCCAGGCGGAGGCCGAGGTCGCGCGGGCCAGGATCGCGCTCGCCGACGCGGAGAAGACCGAGAAGCGGCTCCGCGCGCTCCTCGAGGAGGGGTTCGTCTCCCGCTCCGAGGTCGACGCCGCGATCACCCAGCGCGAGATCGCCGAGCAGGCGCTCGTGCGGGCCAGGGAGGCGCTCTCGCTCGCCCGCGAGGGAACGCGGCAGCAGGAGATCGTCCAGGCGCGCGCCGCCGTCCTTCGGGCCGAGGACGTGCTGCGCAACGCCCGGGAGCAGCTGCGCGACACCGTCATCCGCGCCCCCATCAGCGGCACGGTGATCCGCCGCAAGGTGAACGAGGGCGAGATCGTCACGGCCGGCAACGTCTCCACGTCGGTCGGCACGCTCCTGCTCGTGGTGGCCGATCTCTCGGAGCTCCTGGTGCGCTCGAAGGTCAACGAGGTCGACGTCCCGAGGATCGCCATCGGGCAGCCGGCCGAGGTGCGCCTCGACGCCCTCCTCGGAACGGTGTATCGGGGCGAGGTGGTCCGGATCGCCCCCGCCGGCGACCGCGACGCCTCGAAGAACGTCGTGACGTACGAGGTGGACGTGCGGCTCGCCGACCCGGACGAGCGGATCCGGCCGGAGATGACGGCGAGCGTCGACATCATCGTCGGCCGCAAGGCGCGCGCCCTGGTCGTCCCCGCCGAGGCGGTTGAGCGCGAGGCGCCGCGCGCCGACGGCACCGTCCGCGAGGTCGTCTACGTCCGTCGCGGCGAGGGGACGGCGGCGACCTTCGAGCCGGTCCCGGTGACGACCGGGCTGCGCAACGAGACCCACGTCGAGATCCTCTCCGGCGTCGAGGCCGGCGACGTCGTGCGCCTCGGGTCGGGCGACGGCGACGGGCCGGCCGGCGCGCCGCGACGCGGCCGGGCGGCGAGGGTGCGCTGAGGCGGTGGTTCGGCCCGTCATCGAGGCGTCCGACCTCACGAAGACCTACCGGATGGGCGACGAGGAGGTGCACGCGCTGCGCGGCGTCTCGCTGCGCGTCGATCCGGGGGAGTTCGTGTCGATCATGGGCCCGTCCGGCAGCGGCAAGACCACCCTCATGGACATCCTCGGCTGCCTGGCGAGGCCCACGTCGGGCCGCTACCGGCTCGAGGGGGAGGACGTGGCGCACCTGTCGGAGGCCGACCTCGCCCGGGTGCGCAACCGCCGGATCGGTTTCGTCTTCCAGACGTTCAACCTCCTCGCGCGCGCCGACGCGCGGGAGAACGTCGAGCTGCCGCTCCTCTACGCCGGCGTCCCGCGGGCCGAGCGCCGTGCCCGGGCCGAGGCGGCGCTCTCGGCCGTCGGCCTCGCCGACCGGATGCGCCATCGGCCGAACGAGCTGTCGGGCGGGCAGCGCCAGCGGGTCGCCATCGCGCGCGCGCTCGTGGCCGAGCCCGCCCTCGTCCTCGCCGACGAGCCCACGGGGAACCTCGACTCGCGCTCCGGGGCCGAGATCCTCGCCCTCTTCGAGGCGCTTTCCGCGCGCGGGGTGACGCTCGTCCTCGTCACGCACGACGCGGCGGTCGCCGGGCGCGCACGCCGCGTCGTCACCATCCGCGACGGTTGCATCGTCGGCGACACCGCCGCCCGGCCGGTCCTCGCATGAGCGTCGGCGAAGCCTTCCTCGTCGCGCTGCGCAGCCTCGCGGCCAATCGCCTGCGCACCGCCCTCACGATGCTCGGCATCGTGATCGGCGTCGCGGCCGTCATCGCCATGACGTCGATCGGCGAAGGGGCGCAGCGCCGGGTGACGACCCAGATCACGAACCTCGGTACCAATCTGATCCTCGTCTTTCCCAGACGCCCGAGACCGAGCGAACTCGTGGGGCTCGCCGGTCGCTCCGAGGGCCTGGTCAAGTCGGACGCCGACGCCATCGCCGCCGAGGTCCCGGGGGCGGTGCTCGTCGCGCCGACGATCAACGTGACCGGCACCGCCCAGCGTCTCGACTACACCTTCGAGGGGAGCATCGAGGGGACGACGCCGAGCTACGCCGTCATCCGGAACTTCCCCGTGGCGCGCGGCCGCTTCCTGACCCAGGCGGACCTCGACGAGTGGCGGTCGGTGGCCGTCCTGGGGGCCGAAGCGGCCGAGGCGCTCTTCCCCGACGGGGTCGACCCCATCGGCGAGGACATCCGGATCGGCACGGAGCGCCTCGTCGTCGTCGGCGTCATGGTCCCCAAGGGGCAGGTCTTCTTCACGAACTTCGACGAGAAGATCTTCATCCCCATCACCACCGCCTCCAAGCGCTTCACCGGCGACGAGCGTCTCGGTTCAATCCAGGTCGAGGCCCGCTCGCCGGCCGCCGTGGCGGAGACGCGCGCCGCCGTCGAGGCGCTCCTCGCGGCCAGGCACGAGGGGGTCCCCGACTACCGGATCCGCAGCCAGGACGAGTTCCTCGGGACGCTGCGCCAGACGATCACGACCTTCCGGCTGCTCCTCGGCGGGATCGCCGCCATCTCGCTCCTCGTCGGCGGCATCGGCATCATGAACATCATGCTCGTGTCGGTCACCGAGCGGACGCGGGAGATCGGGGTCCGCAAGGCGGTCGGCGCCACGCGCGGCGACGTGCTGCGGCAGTTCCTGATCGAGGCGGTCGCGATCAGCACCGTGGGCGGGGCGATCGGCATCGTGGCCGGCATCGGCCTCGGCTTCGGGGTCGCCCGCCTGCTGTCGAAGGGGCTGCCCGGCGAGCCGTGGCTCGCGGTGGTGTCCCCCGAGGCCGTCGCGATCGCCGTGACGTTCGCCGTGGGGGTCGGGATCGTCTTCGGCCTCTATCCGGCCGCGCGGGCGGCGGCGCTCGACCCGGTCGAGGCGCTGCGATACGAATAGCCGGCGGCCGCGAGGGGTCCCTGGCGGCCGCCGTCACGCGAGGAGGTACATGAACCGTCCGCTCGTCGTGGGAGAGATCGCCTACGCCAACGTGGTGCCGCTGTTCGACGCCTGGCGCGCCGCCGCCGGGGTCGGGCCCGACGAGGCGCCCCCCGGCGTGCGGATCGTCCGCGGCGAACCGGCCGCGCTCAACGAGGCGCTCGCGGCCGGCGAGATCGACCTCGCCCCCTGCTCGTCGATCGAGTACGCCCGCCGCCCCGACGCGTACCGCCTCTTGCCCGACCTGTCCATCGCCGCCGACGGCGCGGTGGAGAGCGTGCTCCTCTTCGCGCGGCGGCCCCTCGAGGCGCTCGCCCCGGCCGGCCGCAGGCCGCGCGTCGCCCTCTCGCCGGCGTCGGCCGCCTCGAACGCGCTCCTGCGCCTGATCCTCGCCGAGCGCGACATCGGGGCCGAGTTCGCGCCGGCCGACATGGCGAGCGCCGACGGCGCCGATGCCGTCCTCGTGATCGGCGACCAGGCCCTTGCGGCCGCCGCCGACGACGCCCGCGTCGCACGGGCGGCCGGCTACCCGCTGGTCTACGACCTGGGGTGCCTCTGGCGCGACCTGACCGGGCTCCCCTTCGTGTTCGCGCTCTTCATCGTCCGGGCCGAGACGGCCGAGACCCGGCCGGAGGCCGTGGCCCGGATCGGCGCCGCCCTGGCCGCGGCCAAGCGCGCCGCCCCGGCCCGCCGCCTCGAACTCGCGGCCCGGGAGGCCGGGCGAGGCGGCCTGTCCGCCGAGCGGCTGGCCGCCTACTGGTCCGCCATCCGGTACGACCTCGGCCCGCGCGAGCAGGCGGGCCTTACGGCCTACTTCCGCCTCGCCGCCAGGCACGGATTGCTACCCGCCGCTCCCCCGCTTCGCTTCACGTCCGCCCCTCTTCCCTAACCAGGGGGATGGGCGCTACCCTGAGTGCCTGGTTGACCCAGGACGTGCACACGCACTTAGGTCCGCCCTAACCCGTAGCCCGGAGGGAGCGTCATGCGCACGGAGCGGCCCAACGGCCCGCCGGTCACCTCGACCGTCGAGGACTATCTCCAGCTCATCTACAAGATGGTGCAGGAGCACCGGCCGGTGCTCGCGTCGCGGCTCGCCGAGCGGCTCGGCGTCTCGCTGCCGACGGTCCTCGGGACCCTCCAGCGGATGACCCGGGACGGCCTGGTCGAGAGCGACGAGAAGCGCCAGATCGGTCTCACCGCGCGCGGCCTCGGTCTCGCCGAGTCGATGGTTCGCCGCCAGCGCCTCGCCGAGCGGTTCCTCGTCGACGTGCTCGGCCTCGACTGGGCCGAGGCCAACGTCGAGGCCCACCTCCTCGAGCACGCCATCAGCCCCAAGGTCGAGGCGCGCCTCAACGCCATGCTCCGGTCCCCCGCGACCTGCCCCCACGGCAACCCCATCCCGGGCAACGGCGCCGAGACGCCGCGCGACCTCGTCACCGTCGCGTCGGCCCAGCCGGGCGAGGTCTTCGTCGTCGACCGCCTGGCCGAGGACGCCGAGGGGGACGGTGAGTTCCTCGGCTGGCTCCAGCGTCACGGCGTCATGCCGGGCCGCCGGCTGACGGTGGTCGAGCACGAGCGCGTGGCCGGCACCGTGGTGCTCGAGGGGGAGAAGGGGCGCGTCACCTTCGGCCTCTCGGCCGCCGAACGGGTCTACGGCCGGCGCGAGGCGTCCGGCCGGGCCGCGGGCAACGGCGCGGCGAAGAGCCGCGACCGGGCCCACGAGAGGCGGGCGTAGCGGCCCGTCCGGCGTTCGTCGCTCGAGACGCCCGATCCCGCGGACTCAGGCCCTGCCGAGCGCGGCGCCGAGCGCCCCGAGGAACGCCTCGGGCTCTTCGATCGGCGGGTCGTCGGCGGCGTCCTCGACGACGTGCAGCGGCCACCCGTAGCGCTCGCTCGCGGCCTCGGCGACGGCCAGCGGGGTCGCCCGATCGTGCCGCCCCCAGATCAGGGTCGTCGGGACCGCGATCCGTGCGAGATCGGCCGGCGGGATCGCCGGCAGGCCGAACTGCTCCATGAGGCTGCGCTGAGCGGGCTTCAGGTCCGCCGCGCCCGCGCGGTCCAGGTTGTACGCCCGGAGCCGGTCCCAGCGCTCCCCCATCCGTTCGCGCAGGCGATCCAGGTCGAACGCGCACTGCTGCCAGAGACGATCGTGCGTCTCCGCGGTCGGCCGCGCGACGAACTCGGCCAGGGCCTCCCCGAAGGCCGGCTCGGGGCGGAAGGGCGTGAGCCCGAGCGTGTCCACGAGCACCAGCCGACCGAGCCGGTCGCCCCGGTCGGCGGCAAAGCGGATCGCGACGGCGCCGCCCAGCGTCTGCCCCACCACCGCGGGCGGCGTCTCGCAGGTGTGCTCGATCAACGCCTCCACCCACGCCGACGCGCGAGCGGGGTCGAGCGGGCCGTCGGCGGCCCCCGATGCGCCGTGGCCCGGCAGGTCCGGGGCGATCACGCGATGGGCCGTCACCAGGCCCGGAATCACGCGCATCCAGTGGCCGGCGTAGGCGCCGGGGCCGTGCAGCAGCACCACGGGCGCTCCCGTGCCCCCCGTAAGGACGGCGGTCGAGATGCCCGCGAGTTCGAGTCGTCGCTCCGTGACGGGCAGTCCGTCCAGCACCCGCTGGCGGGTCGCCGTGTGCGTGTGCGCATTGGTCATGACGGTCTCCTTGGAGGCCACGCCCGCGGAAGCGGCTTCCGCTGTCGGCGGGACTCAGGGAGACGCTACGACGGAAGGTCCCGGCGCCGCATCGGGAGAACCCCCCAATTCGTCGCCTGGCGGCGGCGTGGGTGGTTCTCCTCGATCGGTCGGCCGGGGAACGTCAGAGGAGGCCGTGCTCGTAGGCGTACGCCGTCGCGGCGGCTCGCGACGGGACGCCGAGCTTGGTGAAGATGTTGCTCGCGTGCCGGTCGACGGTCTTCTCGCTCACGCAGAGCGCGTCGGCGATGCTCCGGTTCGTCCTGCCCCTGGCCATCAGGCGGAGCACCTCGAGTTCGCGCGGGGAGAGGCCGTGACGATCGCTGGCCGGCCTCGCACGTCCGGTTGACGAGTCGACGCGGGCGAGGTCCGGTGCGGCGCCGAGTCGCTCGAACGTCGCGCGGGCCGCGTCGAACTCGAGCCTCGCCCCGTCGTCGTCCCCGAGGGCGCGGCAGGCCCGCCCCGCCAGCTCACGGACCCGTGCCACCTGGTAGGGGGCCTCGACCTCCTGCCAGACCTGCCGGGCGCGACGCAGGGGCCCGAGCGCGGCCCGAGGGTGGCCGTCGGCCAGCTCGACCGCGCCCCGGGCGTGCGCGGCCATCGCGTCGAGCACGCTCGTGCCGATGCCACGCGCGGTCTCCTCGAGTTCCCGGCAGGCGTCCCGCGCGTCCCGGACGTCCCGCGCGGCCAGCGCGATCTCGACGTACGCGGGAAGGAGCCTCGCGCGCTCGAGCCGGTCGGTCGTCGCGCTCGTGACCCGGCGGATGGCCGCCGCGGCCGCATCGATGCGCCCCTGGGCGAGCCGTAGCAACGCGAGGCCGGGCTGCGGGTCCCGTCCCCAGAGGCTCGCGCCTTCGTACGCCTCCTCCGCGGCCGCCCACTCCCCGCGCAACCGGTGCACCTCCGCCTGCTGGTAGCGCGCCGCGCCCGGAGGCTCCCGATCGATCCCTCGCGAGAAGCGCGCGCAGGCCCGCCGCGCCTCCTCGACCGCGTCCCGCCAGGCGCCGTGAAGCTGAAGGATCTCGGCGCGGTGCGAAAGGCAGGCGGAGGTGAAGGCGACCATCTGGGGCTGGCCTTCGCACCACCGCGCCAGCGCGGCGGTCCACTCGCACGCGCGGTCGAGCGCGTACACCCGCTGGCAGCTGTCGATCACGCTGCAGTAGACGAGACCGGTCATGACGGGCGACAGCTCGCCCGCGGTGACCGAGACCATCGCCTCGTCGAGGAGCGCGAGCCCGTCCTCGATCCGCCCCTGGTGGACGAGCGCCCGCCCCTCGAGGTGCCTGGCGCAGGCGACGAGGTCGGCCTCCCCGAAGCGCTCCCCGATCTCGACGGCGACCCCCGCCAGGGCGTGCGCGGCCTCGCCGTCGCCGGCATCGAGGCGCTGCTCCGCGGCCGGCAGCAACAGGTAGCCGCGCTCGACGCAGTCGTCCGCCTCCCGCTCGACCAGCCGCCGGGCGCGGACGAGCCACCCGGTCGCGGGCCCCGTCTCCCCGCGAAGGAGGAGGCGCAGCGCGAGCCAGAACGCGCAGCGGGCGGCGCGCGCCCCCGCGCCGATCTCGAGACAGGCGTGATGGGCGCGGTCGAGCGCCCTCAGGTACTCGTCGTCGGCGCCGATCAGGAACGCGCAGACCGCGAGCCGCTCGAGGTCGTCGACCCCGAGGGGCGACGTCTCGTCGGCACGCGCGAGCGCGTCGTACGCGTCGCCCCACGCCCGCCGCCGGTACGACTCGCGACCCCGTTCGACGCTCATCGACGTCGCCCCCGTCCGCAGGCGAGCGCGAGCCGGGCGAGCGCCGAACGGTCAGCCGCCTACGGCGCCACTCCCGACTGCGCCTCGCCGGTGCGGCTCTGCTCGCGCAGCTCGTCGATCCGCTTGAGCATGCCCTGCGCCTTGCGGCGGTAGTCGAGGGCGATCTCGTTGCCCGGGTCGAGTTCGAGCGCCTCGCCCCACTCGAAGATCGCCCCCTCGAGGTCCTCGAGCTGGAAGCGGGCGATGCCGCGCTTGATGCGCGCCTCGACCTCGTCCCTGATCGCCTGCTCGAGCGCCTTGCGCGCCGCCACCACCTCGGGTGCGCGGGGCGCGATCGACTCGGCGCGCGCGACCGCCTCGCGCGCGCGCGCGAAGTCGCCCCGCCGGGTCGCCGAGCGGGCGGCGGCCAGCGCCTCGCGGACGGCGCCCGACCGCACCTGCGGCTGGCGCTCGCGCGCCGGCTTCTCCTGCCGCGCCGCCGCGTCGGCCGGCCTGGTCCCGGGTCCCTCGGCCGACGCGGCCTCGGAGGATACCGGCGGGCGGGCGGCGGCCGGCGTCGGGGCGTCCTCCTCCCGCAGTCGGGCCAGGAGTTCGCGCGCGGCCTCGCGCGACGGGTCGAGCTTCACGGCGAGGTCCGCCTCCTCGATCGCCTCCAGGAGCCGGCCGTCCTCCCTCAAGCTGCGCGCCCGCTCGAGGTGGATGGCCGCCTGCGAGCTCCGGTTGGCCGACAGCTCGGCGACCCGGCGACGTACCCACCGGTCGTCGGGATCGACCTCGAGGACCGCGGCCCACGCGGCGGCCGCCTCGTAGCGCCCGCGGTCGTCGATCCGCTCCGCGGCGAGGCGCCGGCGCTCCTTCTCGCGCGTCAGCGTGTCGCGCGCCACCGCGAGGCGCGCCCTGAGACCCGCGTGCCGGGGGTCGGCCACGAGCGCCTTCTCGTACGTGCGGACCGCGTCGAGCCACTTGCCCTGGGCCTCGAGTTCGGCCCCCCGGGCGATCGCCTCGCGCGGGATCCTGGCCCTGAGCAGCGCGGCGCGGGCGGCAAGCTGCTGGGCGCGGGCGTAGTCGTCGCTGTTGCGCGGCACCTCGCGCGCCGCCTCGATCGCCTCCGCCGCCCGTCCCTCCTCGACGAGGCGTTCCACGCGGTCGGCCGTGCCGGGCGGGGGGAGGCGGAGCGTCGCGCAGCCGGACACCAGGGCCGCGAGGAGGCACGCCGCGCCGGCGGCGAGCCGCCGGCTAGGCATGGAGCGCGCCCCTCACGTGGCGGCCGTCGCTCTCGGGTGCGGGGAGTCTCGCGAGCCGCTGCTCGACGTACGCGTCGAGGTCGCTCGACAGCTCCCGCGTGAGGTCGAGCACCTCGAGAACGGAGACCGCCTGCTGGCGACCGCGCACCGACTCGGCCGGCAAG
>DATCKS010000624.1:0-10327 GCA_036562265.1 Thermodesulfobacteriota bacterium
GCCCGGGTTCATGCTCCGCTTGAGAACGATGATCGATCGGGCCTGGTCGACGTTGAGGATCGGCATCCCGTAGATCGGGCTCGACTTGTCGGTGCGGGCCGCCGGGTTCACGACGTCGTTGGCGCCGATGACGATGGCGACGTCGGTGTTCTGGAAGTCGTCGTTGATCTGGTCCATCTCGAGGAGCTTGTCGTAGGGCACGTTCGCCTCGGCGAGGAGGACGTTCATGTGCCCCGGCATCCGGCCGGCCACCGGGTGGATGGCGTAGCGCACCTCGCCGCCCCGCTTCTCGATCAGCTCCGCCATCTCGCGCACCGCGTGCTGCGCCTGCGCCACCGCCATGCCGTAGCCCGGCACGACGATGACGGAGCTGGCGTAGGCGAGCTGGACCGCCGCGTCCTCCGGGGTGATGGACCGCACCGTGAGCCCGGCCGCGCTCTTCGACGAGCCGGCCTGCGTCACCGCACCGAAGGCGCCGAAGAGCACGTTGGCGAGCGATCGGTTCATCGCCTTGCACATGATCTGCGTCAGGATGATGCCCGACGCCCCGACCAGCGCGCCGGAGACGATGAGCAGGTGGTTCTGCAGCACGAACCCGGTCATCGCCGCCGCGAGGCCGGAGTAGGAGTTGAGGAGCGAGATGACGACCGGCATGTCGGCGCCGCCGATGGGGATGACGAGGAGGACGCCGAGGACGGCCGAGACGACGAGGACGACGACGAGGAGCCTCGCGGCGGCGGGCGCGACCGGGTCGACCACGACGGCGACGCCCGCGGCGGCCACGATCGCGAAGACCAGCGCGCTCAGCGGCTTCTGCCCGGTGAACGTGATGGGCCGCCCCGTCATGACCTCCTGGAGTTTGGCCCAGGCGACGACGCTCCCCGTGAAGGTCACCGCGCCGATGAGGAGCGAGAGGACGATCGTCGTGGCGACGTCCGGCGGGACGGGCAGTCCCTCGAAGAGGAGCCGGTCGTGCTCGGCCCACCCGACCAGGGCGGAGGCCAGGCCGCCGAAGCCGTTGAGGAGCGCCACCATCTGCGGCATCGCGGTCATCTTGACCGTGCGCGCCATGTAGGCGCCGACGGCCGACCCGGCAACCAGCGCCACGAGGAGCCAGCGGTACGTGGTCACCTTGTGGTCGACGAGCGCGGCGACGATGGCGACGAGCATGCCGAGCGCGGCGTAGTTCATGCCGCGGCGCGCCGTCGCCGGCGAGCTCATCCGCTTGAGGCCGAGGATGAAGAGGGCGCTCGCGACGAGGTAGGCGATCTCGATGAGGTTCGCCGCCGTCATTTCTCCGTCCCCGGCTTCTTCTTGAACATGTCGAGCATCCGATCGGTCACGAGGAACCCGCCGACGACGTTGATCGTGGCGAAGACCACGGCCACGAGGCCGAGGATCGTGTTGAGCTCCCAGTCGCCCGTGCCGCCGACGAGGATGGCGCCCACGATGGTGATGCCCGAGATGGCGTTCGACCCCGACATGAGCGGCGTGTGCAGCATCTGCGGGACCTTCGAGATGACCTCGAAGCCGACGAAGCAGGCGAGGACGAAGATGAAGAGGGAGATGAGCAGCGTCTCGAGCATGGCGTTCGGGCTCCTCTAGCCGACCAGCGCCGCGGTCGGGCCGTGGACGACCTTGCCGTCGCGCGTGATGCAACTGTCGCGGATGACCTCGTCGTCGAAGTTGAGGACGAGGTTCCCCTCCTTGTCGAGCATGTCCGAGAGGAGCGCGTGGACGTTGCGGGAGTACATCTGGCTCGCGTGGAAGGGGAGGCTCGCGGGGAGGTTCGAGGGCCCCACGATGAGGACGCCGTGCCTGACGACCTCGCGCCCCGCCTCGGACCCCTCGACGTTGCCCCCCTGGTCGGCCGCGAGGTCGACCACGACCGATCCGGGCCGCATCTGCCGGATCACGGCGTCCGGCACGATCCGCGGCGCCTTCTTGCCCGGCACCTGGGCGGTCGTGATGACGACGTCCGACTCGGCCACCGTCCTGGCGAGCAACTCCTGCTGGCGCCTGAGGATCTCCTCGTCGAGCGCCTTGGCGTAGCCGCCCGCGCCCTCCGTGTCCCGGGTGCCGAGGTCGATCTCGACGAACTTCGCGCCGAGGCTCTGCACCTGCTCCTTGACGACGGGCCGGGTGTCGTAGGCCGACACCACGGCGCCGAGGCGCCTCGCCGTCGCGATCGCCTGGAGCCCCGCCACCCCCGCGCCGATCACGAGCACCTTGGCCGGGGCGATCGTGCCGGCCGCGGTCATGAACATCGGGAAGAACTTGGGCAGCCGCGTCGCGGCGATGAGCACCGCCAGGTAGCCGGCGACGGTGGCCTGCGACGAGAGGGCGTCCATCTTCTGCGCGCGCGTGATGCGGGGGATCGCGTCCATGCTGAAGCTGGTCACCCGGCGCGCCGCGAGCGCGCGGACCAGGTCGTGGTTCACCAGGGGGGCCAGGAAGGCGATGAGCGTCTGCCCCTCGCGCAGCAGGTCGACCTCGTGACGGCCGTCGGTGGCCAGGGGCCGCTGCACCTTCACGATCACGTCGGCGTCCCGGAAGACGTCGGCCGCGTCGGCGACGATCGTCGCCCCGGCCGCCTCGTACTCCCGGTCGGGGAAGCCGGCTCGCTCGCCGGCCCCGGCCTGTACGAGGACGCCGACCTTCGCCTTGACGAGGCGGCCCACCGTCTCCGGCACGAGGGCCACACGACGCTCACCGGCAAGGATCTCCGCAGGGACGCCAACTTTCATCGCCGACTCCCTCTCTCGCACGGGACCGAACGCGTTGACTGGGCTGGGGAAGGATCGCCCCAGGGTAGCACGCGAAACCGCGCGCCTGACCTGCGAAAGCGCCGAAGCAAGCCCCTGGGCCGCTCGAGGGCGATTCCGGGCGGGCCTGCGAGGCCGGAAGGCGGCGGCCCGGGCGGCTCTTACGGCGCCGGCGCCGGCTCGACCCGGAGGTCCAGCCGGGTCGCGCGGCGAAGCACGGCGAGCCGCGCGGGCCGGCCGATGGGCCACTCCGCGAGGAACCGGTGGAGGTCGTCGACGCTGCCGACCGGCCGGTCCTCCACGCCGACGACGAGGTCCCCCTCGGCCAGGCCCGCGGAGGCCGCCGGGCCGCCCGGCTCGACCGAGAGGACCTCCACGGCGGTCGCCTGGTCGAGGCCGTGCGCCCGCGCGAGACGCCGGTCGAGCGGCCGCTGCCGTGCGGCGAGGCCGAGCCATCCCCGGCGCACCCGCCCCTCGGCGAGGAGCTGCGGGACGACCCACTTCGCGGTGTCGACCGGCACGGCGAAGCTGAGGCCCTGGGCCATCGCGACGATGGCCGTGTTGATGCCGACGACGCGGCCGCGCGAGTCGACGAGCGGGCCGCCGGAGTTGCCGGGGTTCAGCGCCACGTCGGTCTGGATGACCCCCTCGATGAGGCGGCCGCTCAGGCCGCGCAGCGTGCGGCCGAGGGCCGAGACGACGCCGGCCGAGACGGTGGAGGCGAAGCCGAAGGGGTTGCCGATGGCGATGACGAGCTGCCCGACCCGGAGCCGCGAGGAGTCGCCGAAGACGGCGTAGGGCAGGCCGTCGGCGGCGAGGCGGACCACGGCGAGGTCGGTCGCCGGGTCGTCGCCGACCAGCGTGGCCCCGAGCGTGCGGCCGTCGGTCAGCGTGGCAGTGAGCCGCCTGGCGCCGCTCACGACGTGGCTGTTGGTGAGGACGTAGCCGTCCGGGGCGAAGATGACGCCCGAGCCGGCGCCGATCTGCTCGCCGCGCGCGGCGCCCTCGCGCGGGCCCGCGCCGACCGAGAGGCTGACGACGGCGGGGCCGACCGCCTCCACGACGGAGACGACGGCGCTCGAGTAGGCGTCGAGCAGATCGAGGTCGGTCGCCCCGTCGGGCGACCGGGGTGACGGCGGCGCGCCGGAGGCGGAGGAGGTGCCCGCGACGAGCCGGAGAGAACGGGATCTCGACATGCTTCATTATAGAGCCGAGGTGCACCATGACCCACGCCCGTGTCCAGTGGCTGGCCGTGCTCTTGCCGGCTCTCCTCGTCGGTCTCTTCGAGTTCGTCAGGCACCACTGGTTCGCCGACGCGCTTCCCGGCTTCCAGGGCAACGTCCTGGCGGCCGCCCTGGCGGGAGGCAGCGTCCTCGCCTTCGTGCGGTACTTCACCCGCCTCGTGAGCCGCGCGGAACGGGAGCTGTCCCGCGCCCGCGCCGAGGCGGCCGTGCTGGCCGAGCGGCAGCGGATCGGCCGCGACATGCACGACGGCGTCGCCCAGGCGCTCTTCCTCGTACGCGTCAAGCTCGAGGAGCTGGACGAGGACCTCGCCGCCGGCGCCACCGAGCGCGCGCGCGCCCGCGTCGCGCTCCTCAAGACGCAGGTCGGCCGCGCCGACGACGAGGTGCGGGCCGTCATCGCGGGCCTCAAGCACGACTCGGCGGCGGAGGACCCGGTCGAGGCGCTCCGGCGCGAGGCGAGCCGCGTCGCGGCCGACCTCGGGCTCGAGTTCACCCTCGCGGTCGACGCCCTGCCGCGCCTCGACGCGCAGGGCCGCCAGCACCTGGCCGCGATCGTCTCCGAGGCGATGGCCAACGCCGCCCGTCACGGCGGCGCGACCCGCGTGTCGATCACGGGCGACAGTCGTCGTCTCGTCATCGCCGACGACGGCCGCGGCTTCCCGCCGGCGGGCGACAACGGCGGCCGCGGCTTCGGCCTCGTCATCATGGCCGAGCGCGCCCAGCTCATCGGCGGTACGCTCGACGTCGAGTCGGCGCCGGGACACGGCGCGCGGCTCACCGTCACCTTCTCCGGAGCCGATCGATGACCGTCCGCGTCGTGATCGCCGACGACAGCCCGGACGCCCGCGCGGCGATCCGGTCGGTCCTCGGCCGCGACCCGATGTTCGAGGTGGTGGGCGAGGCGGCCGACGGCCACGAGGCGCTCCGCCTCGTGGCGGAACGGTCGCCCGACATGGTCCTCATGGACCTCGCGATGCCGCGCTGCGACGGCCTCCTGGCGACCCGGCTCGTCAAGCGGCGGGCGCCCGAGGTCACGGTCGTCGTCCTCACGGTGTCCGACGACCCGCGCGACCTCTTCGAGGCGATCCGGAACGGCGCCCAGGGCTACCTCCTCAAGCGCCTCCACCCGGCCGACTGGCTCGACTACCTGCGCCGCCTGGCCACGGGCGACGCCGCCATCCCGCGCGAGGTCGCGGCGCGGATCCTGGCGGAGTTCGACACCGGCGCACGGCCCGCCGCGCCCGCGCCGACGGAGGTCGGCCTCACCGAGCGCGAGGCGGAGGTGCTCCGCCTCGTCGCCCGCGCCATGACGAACAAGGAGATCGGCGAGACGCTCGGCATCAGCGAGCAGACGGTCAAGAACCACCTGAAGCACATCGTCCAGAAGCTGCACCTCAAGAACCGGGTCGACCTCGCCATGTACGCGGCGCGGCTCGGTCTCGACCGCGACCACTGCGTCTAGCTCCTTCGGGTGATTGTCGGGCCTCCCTTTGCGCCTCTAGAATTCGCCCGGACGCCCTGCCTCCCCCGCCCGACCGAGCGCGACGCGGACGGCGCGCGCCGAGGAGCGGATCGCCGGCAGGCCCGGCACACGAGGTGCTCCGATGACGATCGCTCGATGCCTCGCCCTGGCAGCGGCCGCCGCCCTGTTCGCGGCGGCGCCCGCCCACGCCCACCAGCGCCAGCTCCTCCGGGTGGGCGACACCGACTACCTCGTCGTGATCGGCTCGCTCAACGAGCCGGTGTACACGGGCGACCGTAGCGGCGTGGACCTCACGGTCCTCGCGGCCGACCCGACCGCGCCGTTCGACTCGCGGGCCGCCGGGGCGAAACCGGTCACGGGGCTCGACCAGACCCTCGAGGTCGAGGTGAAGGCGCAAGGGGCCTCGAAGGTCTACGCGCTCAGGCCGGTCTACCGAAACCCGGGCAAGTACGAGGCGATCTTCTACCCGACCGTCGCCGCGACGTACGCCTACCGGCTCTTCGGGACGCTCGGCGGCACGCCGATCGACGTGACCTTCACCTGCACCCCCAGAGGACAGGACCCGGTCGAGGACCTGAGCGTGGTGCCGCTCGGAGGCGGCGTGATTCGCAAGGGGATCGTGGGCGCCTTCGGCTGCCCGGTGGACCGGGCCGAGGCCGAGTTCCCGCCGAGGCGGTAGCATCGGGACATGCGTGCGCGTGCCTTCGCCCTGCTCGCGGTCTCGGCCCTCGCCGTGTCGGCCGTCGCGCCGCGCCCGGCGTTCGCCCACGCGAGCCTGCTCGAGGCGAAGCCCGGGCGCCGGGCGGTCGTGGCCAGCGTTCCCGCGCGCGTCGTCCTGGTCTTCACCGACGCCCTGGAAGAGGCCTTCTCGACGGTGTCGGTCTTCTCGGCCGGGGGCGAGCGTGTCGACACGGGCGACGTCCGGGTCCTCGCGACCGACCCGCACGAACTGTCGGTCGGCCTTCCCCCGGACCTCCCCGCCGGCGCGTACACCGTGAAGTACCGCGTCCTGTCCGCCGACGGCCACGTCGTCGAAGGGTCGTACCGCTTCACCGTCAAGCCGGGGCCTTGACCGCCGACGGCGCGCTGGCCGTCACGTTCCGGGCCGTCCACCTCCTGGCGCTCGCGCTCGCCGCGGGCGGCCTCGCGTTCGTCTGGCTCGTGGCGCGGCCGGGTCGCACCGGCATCGACCGGACGGCGCTCGTCCTGGCGCGCGTCGCGCTCGGCGTCGCCGTCCTCGCGCTCGCCGGCGAGGCGGCGCTCCGGCTCGCCGAGGCGGCCGGCCGTCCCCTCCTCGAGGCGACCCGGGCGGGGCTCTGGCGCCCCCTCCTCGTGGACACCTGGTACGGGCGCGTCGTCGTCGCGCGCCTCCTCCTCGCGGCGCTGTCGGCCGTCCTCCTCGCCCCGCCCCTGGCGGCGCGATGGCCCTCGAGGCCGTGGCTCGTCGGCGCGGCGGCGAGCGCCGCCGCGCTCCTCCTCGCCACGGGTCCCCTCGGGGGGCACGCGATCTCGGCGGAATCGGCCGCCCTCAGGGCCTGGCAGGCGACCGCCGGCGTGCTCCACGCGCTCGCGGCCGGCGTCTGGCTCGGCGCCCTCCCGATGCTCGCCCTCGCCCTCCGCAAGGCCAGGTCCCGGGACGAGGCCGACCGGCTCGCCCGCCGCTTCTCGGGCCTCGGCCTGGCCTCGGTGAGCCTGCTCGTGGCGACCGGCCTTGCGAGCGCCTACGCCCTCGTCGGCAGCGTGGCCGGACTCGTCGGGACCCCGTACGGGCGCCTCCTCGTCGCCAAGGTCGCCCTCTTCGTCGCGGTCCTCGCGATCGCCGCCCGCAATCTCCTCGGGCCGCGCATCGGGCTCACCCGCCGGGTGGTCGTCGAGGCGGCCCTCGGCGCGGCGATCCTCGTCCTCGCCGCGGCCCTCGCCTCCACGCCGCCGGCCCGGCACGTCGAGCCGGTCTGGCCGTTCACGGTGCGGCTCACCGGCGCGATCCTCGCCCGCGCCCCCACGCTCGCGTCGCGCGTCCAGAGCGGCGTGCTCGTGGCCCTCTTCGGGCTCTCGGCGCTCGTCTTCGCCGCGCTCTTCCCGCGCCAGCGCCGCATCGCCCTTGGCGCCGGCGTCGCCGCGCTCGCGATCGCCTGGTTCGCCATCTGGCCGCTGCGCGACTTCCTGGTCATCGACGCCTACCCGACGACCTACGCCAGGCCGGCGGTGCCCTACGACGTCGCCTCGCTGTCGGCCGGCCTCGAGCTGTTCTCGCACCACTGCGCCCCGTGCCACGGCGCCGAGGGACGGGGGGACGGGCCGGCCGGGCGCGGCCTGCCGGTGCCGCCGGCCGACCTGACGGCCGAGCACGCGAAGGACCACACGGCCGGCGACCTCTTCTGGTGGATCACGTACGGCATGCGGCAGGCGGGACAGCCGGCCCCCACCATGCCCGGCTTCGGTACGCAGCTCGACGAGGAGGCGCGCTGGGACCTCGTGAACACCGTCCGCCTCCTGTCAGACTCGGCCGCGGCCGCGGCGCTCTCGCCCGAGCCGGCGCCGACGCCGGGCATCGTCGCGCCCGACTTCGCGCACCCCGCGCTGCCCGGCGGGGCCGGCACGCTCCGGAGCGCGCGGGGACGGGTGGTCGTCGTCGTGATCGGCGCGCCCGGCGAGACCGACGCCTCCGCCACACGGCTCGCCGCCCTGGCCGACCGCATCGCGGCCGCCGGCGGCCTCCTCGTCCTCGTCGACCCGCGAAGAGCGCCGGACGTGGCCGCGGTCTACGGACGGTTCCGGCCGCCGGCTGATGCGGGCGGACCGGTGGCCTTCCTCGTCGACCGCGCAGGCTACCTCCGCGCCAGATGGGGTCCCGGCGACCTCTCGGGTCCGGACGGGGCGGATCGGCTCGTCGCCCTCGTCGAGCGGCTCTCCGCCGAACCGCCGGCCCCGCCGGCCGAGGCGCACGTGCACTGAGCGTCCCGGCCCGTCTATCATGAGGGCCGCCATGCCGCCCGACGCGCCGAAGCCCGAACGCTCCACCCGCGCCGCCGCGCCGAAGCCCCGCCGCGGCCGGTTCCTCGCCGCCTCCGCCGGCATCCTCGCCTTCGGGCTCGTGGTCGGCGTGCTCCTCTCGCAGGCGCTGCGGCCGCGTCTCGGGCCGGACGACGTCATCACCGGCGGGGCCCTGCCCGCGCCCGGCGGGCCGGCGCCGTCCGCGGAGGGGCCGGCCGGGGTCGTGCCCGGCGCGCCCGATGGGCGCCCCGACGTCGCGGCCGGGCCGAGCGACGCCGAGCTCGATCGGCTCGCCAGCCAGGCCGAGGCCGCGCCCGCCGACATCGAGGCGCAGCTCGCGCTCGTGCGAGCGGCCCTCGACGCAGGCCGCACCGACCTGGCGCTCCCCGCGGTCGGCCGGATCCTCGATCACGACCCCGATCACCCCGCCGCCCTCACCTATCTCGGGCTCATGACCGCGGCGGAGGGACGGGTCGAGCACGCGCTCGCGTTGATCGACCGGGCGCTCGAGGCCGCTCCGGGGGACACGTTCGCGCTCTGGGCGAAGGGCGGACTCCTCTTCTCGCACGGCCACGACTACGCGGGCGCCGCCGCGGCCTGGGAGGCGATGCTCCGGTCGCCCAGGCTCGACGCGACCACGCGCGCGGTGGTGGAGGAGTGGGTGGCCGAGGCGCGCTGGCGGCAGGAGCACGGCGAGGAGATCGAGCGCCCTCGCGCGGCGGCGCCCGCGCCGGCCCCCATCGTCACCGGCACGGTCACGCTCGGCCCCGGCGTCACCGGCGGCGCCGAGCAGGCGGGCGCGCTCTTCGTCATCGCGCGGCGAGGGTCGGGACCGCCGCTCGCCGTCAAGCGGATCGAGTCCCCCCGCTTCCCCGTGCACTACACCCTCGGGCCCGAGGACGCGATGCTCCGCGACCGCCCGGTCGAGGGGGAGCTGGAGATCGTCGCGCGGCTCTCCCGATCGGGCGCCGCCGGTCCCGCGCAACCGGGCGACCTCGAGGGACGCTTTCCCCGAAACCCCGTGCGTCCTGGCGCGGCCAACGTCGACATCGTCCTCGTCCCCGTGACGCCCGAGGCGTCCGCCGGCACGCCGCCGGCCTCTCGCTGACCGCCCCGCGAGCGACCGCTCGCCCGGTTTCCCGTTGCCGGCGCCCTCCTCCCCTTGGGTACGTCCCTTGCGACAGTCAGGCGGTGGTCGCGCTCCGCGTCGTGCAGGGCCGGCCGAACGACAACACGCGAGGAGACCTGCCGATGGGTGACATGGGCAACAAGATCAAGGGTGCAGCCAAGGAAGCGGCCGGCAAGGCGCAGCAGGCCTGGGGCGACGCGACCGATCAGGCCGAGCACTCGGTGAAGGGGATGGGCAAGGAGGCGGCCGGCAAGACCCAGCGCAAGGCCGGCGAGGCCGAGGAGTCGATCGAGGAACGGATCGACGAGCCGGCGGGCGAGCGCAAGCCTTAACGGGCCGGTCGCTCGCTCCCGGCTTTCGACGGCGCCGCCGGCTCGTCGAGGAGGGTCTCGATCAGCGCCCGGGCCGCGGCGCCGTCCCACTCCACGTACCCCATCCGACGGGCGACGGCTCGCCCCTGCCGGTCGATCAGGTAGGTGGTCGGCAGCCCGCTCGTCGGGTACTTCGCGTCGGTCACCGCCCCGTCGCGGTCGAGGGCGATCGGAAAGGTGAGCCCGAGTTCCTTCACGAACGGCTCGACCAGCTCCGGCCCCTCCCGGTAGTCGATCGCCACGATCGTGAAGCCGCGCTCCCGGTACTGCTGGTACGCACGCTCCATGGACGGCATCTCCGCCCGGCAGGGCGGGCACCAGGTCGCCCAGAAGTTGAGCAG
>DATCKS010000625.1:0-4452 GCA_036562265.1 Thermodesulfobacteriota bacterium
CCGCACACGTACGGGATCTCCAGGCGACCTCCCAGCTTCAACGCGCGCTCGAACTCCTCGACCGACTCCGCGAACCGCTCCCGACGACGGTGGGCCTCGGCGAGGAGGACGTGCAGGTCGTGGGTGTCGACGCCCGCGGCCTCGACGTAGCGCAGCGCGTCGAGCGCCTCCTCCACCATCTCGAGTCTGAGGCAGAGCCGGCCGTAGAAGAGGCGCAGGCGGAGGTCGTCGGGCGCCTCCGCCACCGCCTGGCGGTAGAGGGCGAGGATCTTCCCCGGGTCGGCCTCGGCGAGGTACATCTCCTCGAGCCGCGAGAGGAAGACCACGTCGCCGGACTGCTTGAAGGCGCCGTGCCACAGCTCGGCCGCCCCCTCGCTGTCGCCCTGCGCGTAGAGGAGGTCGCCCAGCGCCACCTGGCCGGGGCGGAAGCTCGGGTCGGCCTTGACGATCTCCCTGAGGAGCTTCTCGGCGCGCTCCTGCTGTCCCTGCTCCATCAGCGAGCGGGCCAGCTCGTACTTGAGGCCGAGGAGCATCGCCTGCTGGCCGGCCGCCGACCGGTCGTTCTGCGAGAGCCTGACGAGGTCGCGCTGCACGCGGTGCGCCTTTTCCCAGTCCTTGAGCTCCACGTACAGCTCGCGCAGCTCCCGGAGCGCCGTGCGGTTGGTGGCGTCGAGCTCGAGGACCTGCTCGAGGACCTGCGCCCCGCCCCGGACGTCGCCGGAGGCGCGCAGGTAGTGGGCGAGCTTGAAGCGCGCCTCGAGGTTCTGCTCGTCGACGAGCCGCGCTCGCTGCAGCATCTGCACCGCAGTGGCGAAGTCGTCGTCCTGCGCGGCGAGGTCGGCGAGCCGGATGTACACGTTCGGCTTGGTGGGGTCCTTCTCGAGCGACTGCGTGAGGAGCGCCCGGGCCTTGTCGTGGTTGCCGAGGAGGATGTGGTGCAACCCCTGGTGGTAGAGGTCGCGCGACACCTCGATCCGCTTGGTGCGCCTCGCCTCTCGCAGATGGCGCAAGGCCCGCCGCGCCTCGCGCAGGAAGCCGATCACGAGGGCGACGACGAGGCCGACGGCAAAGGCGCCCGCGACGAGGTCGGTGACGGAGGCGGTGACCGAGCGCCCCGGCCAGTACACGAACTCGACCACGGCGGTGTTGAGCGTGTCGAGCCGGATGTAGGCCGCGACCGCCAGGACGATGCCGAGGATGGTCCAGAACCGCCGGAAGAACATGCCGGGCTCCCTGGTTACTTGTGGTACGGCTCGCCGCGGAGGATCGTCTCGGCCCGGTAGATCTGCTCGAGGAGGACGAGCCGGGCCATCTCGTGCGTCAACGTCATCGCCGACAGGGAGAGGACCAGGTGGGCTCGCTTCCTGACCGACTCGTCGAGTCCCAGAGGCCCACCGATGACGAAGGCCAGCTCCTTCACCCCCTCGTCCCGCCGCCGTCCGATATACGCGGCCAGCCCGGTGGAGTCAAGGGCCTGGCCGCCCGGATCGAGCGCCACGACGTGCGCCCCGGCCGGCAGCGCGGCGAGCAGGCGCGCCCCCTCGTCGGCCAGGATGCGTCGGGGGTCGGCCCGGGCGGTGATCGGGCTCTCCTTGACGGCGCGGGTCTCGATCGGCCCGTAGCGGCCGGCCTGCCGCGCGTAGTACTCGATGCCCTCGGCCAGGAAGCCCGACCGGGTCTTGCCGACCCAGAGGACCGTGATCCTCACGAGACGGCGCCCGGGCGGCGCTCCGCGACGGAGCAGCCAGGCGCCGGCCGGGGGCTAGGCGAACCGGGCGCCCTGTCGGTAATCGGCTGCGGACCGCAGGTGGGCGGGCAGCGGGACGCGCTCGGCGTCCGCCCAGAGCGCATCGAGGTCGTAGTACGCCCGAACCGGCTCGTAGAACACGTGGACCACGAAGCTGTCGTAGTCCATGAGCACCCACTGTCCCGCATCCGCGCCTTCGACGGCCAGCGGGCGAATGCCCTCCGCCTTGAGGGTCGTCTGGATGGCCTCGGCGATGGTCTGGACCTGGCGGTCGGACCGGCCGTGACAGATGAGGAAGTAGTCGGTGTAGGACGTGAGGGCGCGAACATCGAGGACCGCGAGGCCCTCGGCCTTCTTGTCGAAGGCGATCTCGGCCGCGCGGATGACCCTGGCCAGTGTATCGGTCAATCGAACCTCGCGGGACCTCCCCTGTAGAGTCCCTGACTCCGGATGTATCGCTCGACCGCCCGGGGGACCAGGAACGCCGGCGAGCGACCGGCCTGCACCGCCTCCCGGATCTGCGTCGACGAGATCTCCATGGGGGTCACGGACACGAACCTGAGCGTGACGCCGTTCTCGTGGCGATACCCCGAAATGGCGGGATCGTACCAGAAGCGCCTGGCTGCGGCAAGCGGGACGGCCTGTTCGAGCGGCTGCGGGACGTACCCGGGGCGCGTCATGACGGCGTGGTCGCAGGCCGCCAGGAGCGCTTCGTACTCGTACCAGGTGGCGATGGACAGGTACGAGTCGAGGCCCATGATGAAGGTGGGCCTGAGCCCTTCGGCCAGGTAGCTGCGGACCGTATCGAGGGTATAGGAAGGGCCCGGTCGGTCGAGTTCCCGCAGGTCGATCCGGAAGCGGGGCTCGCCCCGAATGGCCGCCCGGAGCATGCGCACGCGGTGCTCGACGGGTGTGATCGGCTCGCCCAGCTTGTGCGGCGGCACCCGGGCGGGGACGAACCGGATCTCGGGGAGGTCGAGCGTCTCGGCCACCTCCAGGGCGGCGCGGAGGTGGCCGAGGTGGATCGGGTCGAAGGTCCCCCCGAGGAAGCCGAACCTGGCCGCCTCGCCCCTCACGCTCTGAGCTGCCCCTGGCCCCGGACGACGAACTTGGTCGTCGTGAGCTCCTCGAGCCCCATGGGACCGAACGCGTGCAGCTTGCTCGTGCTGATGCCGATCTCGGCGCCGAGCCCCAGCTCGAAGCCGTCGGCGAGCCGGGTCGACGCGTTGTGGAGCACGGTGGACGACTGGACCTCGCGCAGGAAGCGCTCGGCCGCCTCCGCGTCCTCCGTGACGATCGACTCGGTGTGGCTCGAGCCGTAGCGCGCGATGTGCGCCATGGCGGCATCGAGACTGTCGACCACCGCGACGTTCGCCACGAGATCGAGGTACTCCTGGCCGAAATCGGCCTCGGTCGCCCGCTCGATGCCGGGGGCGAGGGAGGCCGCGCGCGCGTCGCCCTTGAGCCGCACCCCCTTCGCGCGGAGCGCGGACGCGAGGCGG
The DNA here is from genome assembly GCA_036562265.1 of Thermodesulfobacteriota bacterium. Classification (GTDB taxonomy): domain Bacteria; phylum DASVDK01; class DASVDK01; order DASVDK01; family DASVDK01; genus DASVDK01. The sequence goes on from DATCKS010000625.1 coordinate 3,250, forward strand.
GGGAGGGCCTTCGGCGCGATCTCGGCGTGCACGAGGAGCGTCTCCATCGCGTTGCAGGTCGAGGGGCGCTGCGCCTTGGCGTTCACCACGATCGCCTCGGCCGTGTCGAGGTTCGCCGCGCGGTCCACGTAGACGTGGCAGACCCCCTTGTAGTGCTTGAGGACGGGGATGCGGGAGCGCTCGGCCACGAAGCGGATGAGCCCCTCGCCGCCCCGCGGGATGACGAGGTCGATGTCCTCGTCGAGCGTGAGCAGCTCCTCGGTGGCCGCGCGGTCGGCGGTGGCGATGACCTGCACGGCGCCGGCCGGAACCCCCGCGCCGGTGAAGGCCTCCACGAGGAGCTTGCCGATCGCGGCGTTCGAGCGCCGCGCCTCGGAGCCCCCCTTGAGCAGGACCGCGTTGCCCGCCTTCACGCAGAGGGCCGCGGCGTCGGCGGTGACGTTGGGGCGCGCCTCGTAGATGATGGCGATGACGCCGAGGGGGATGCGGACGCGCGCCACCTCGAGCCCCGTCGGCCGGCGCCATCGCTTCACCGTCTCGCCGACCGGATCGGGCAGCGCCGCCACCTCGCGCAGGCCGGCCGCCATCTGGGCGATCCGCGCCTCGGTCAGCGTCAGGCGGTCCACCATCGGGGCGGCAAGCCCGGCGGCCTTCGCCGCCGCCACGTCCTCGGCGTTGGCCGCCGCGAGCGCCTGCCGGCCGGCCGCGGACGCGAGGCGGTCGGCGGCCGCGAGGAGGGCCGCGTTCTTGACGGCGGTCGGCAGCGCCGAGAGCCGGCGGGCCGCCTCCCGCGCGGCCCGCGCCATGGCGCGGACCTCGGCGCGGACGCCGTCCCGGGGCTCTCTGGTGGCGGTCTTGGTGGTCATGGCCGGTGCCTCCGGATGCAGCTCCCAATGATAGCCCGCGGCGGGGCGCGATGGCGGTCGGGATACCTGACTGCGCGGCTCAGCCGCGTCCGAGGTAGTCGCGGAGCTGGAGGATTCGCAGGCCCGGGATCCGCGGGAGATCGCGGTCGTTCGTCAGATACGTCGCGGCGCCGGCGATCAGGGCCGCAGCGAGCTGCAGGGCATCCGGCGTCGTCACCCGGACCGCCGCGCGGAGCTGCGCCGCGGCGCGCAGTAGCGAGCGGTCGAGGTCGAGGACGCGCAGCCCGCGGCTACCGGTGAGGATCGCCTCGTAGCGATCGGCCAGGGTCAGGTTGCC
>DATCKS010000194.1:0-4991 GCA_036562265.1 Thermodesulfobacteriota bacterium
CTTCGAGTCGGGGACGAAGAGCGGCGTGCGGACGACCTCGCGAATCCTGAACGTCTTCGGATCGCGCCCCCAGTGCCGGAGGAGGTCCTTCGAGTAGACCACCCCGATGATGTTGTCGAGCGTCTTCTCGTAGATCGGCACGCGCGAGTGCCCCTCGCGGGCGAGGAGCGCGAGGAAGTCCCCGAGCGTCGCGTCGGCCGGCAGCGCCGCCACCTGCGGCCTCGGCACCATGACCTCGCGCACCACGGTGTCGCGCAGGTCGATGATCGACCGGATCATCTCGTTCTCGTCCCGGGCGATCAGGCCCTCCTCCTCGCCCGCCTCGACGAACGCCTGTATCCAGTCGTCGCTGATCTCCTCGCCCCGGCTCGCCGCGAGCCTCTGGAGGAAGTCGCGGAAGCGTGCCCTGAGGGTCGGATCCGTCATGCCCGTCCTCCTTGAACGCGGCGACGATGCGCGCGACGAGGCGCGGCGCCGCGAGAGACCGGCCGTCGCGGCCGGTCGCCCAGTGCCATCGCCGGCAGTCCCGCCGCCAGGGCGACCTCGCGCTCACGTGCGAACATCTCGCGCGCGGCGGCGGCGCTCCGCTCGTGGTCGTAGCCGAGCAGGTGCAGGACGCCGTGGACGAGGAGCGCCCCGACCTCCTCCTCGATGGGCCGCCCGCGCTCGCGCGCCTGCCGCCTGGCCGTCTCCATCGAGATCACGACGTCGCCGATCGGCGTCGGGGGGACCGGCTTCGCCGGCCCCCCCGACACCCCCCGGCGCTCGGGCGAGGCGAAGCCTCGCCCTCGCTGGGTGCCGGCCGGAACGTCGAGTTGGGGGAAGGCGAGGACGTCGGTCGGGCGGGGAGTGCCTCGGTACGTGGCGTTGAGATGCGCGATCGTGGGGTCGTCGACGAGGACGACGGAGAGTTCGCCCCCCTCCGGGCGGGCGGCGGCGAGGACGCGGAGCGCCAGGCGCCTGAGCCGGCCGATCGGCACCGCGACCGCACGCTGCCGATTGGCGAGCGACACGCGAAAGCGGGCCTGGGTCGCGCGCGGTGCGGGGACCCGACTCCGGCGACTACTGTCGTCCCCTCGTGCGCTCACGAACCGGACTCGTCCGGCGAGGGGCCGCTCGCCGGCGCCTCCGATGCCGCCGCCGCCCCGGAGCCGTCCTCGCCTCGCGGGGCCGCCCCGTTGCCCCGGTGCGAGCCGGCCTGCTCGTAGGCCTTGATGATGTCCTGGACGAGCCGATGGCGCACGACGTCGCGCTCGGTGAAGGTGACGATGGCGATCCCCGGCACCCCTCGCAGGATCCGGGTCGCCTCGACCAGGCCGGAGCGGGTCCCGGAGGGGAGGTCGATCTGGGTCACGTCCCCCGTCACCACCGCCTTCGACGAGAAGCCGAGACGGGTGAGGAACATCTTCATCTGCTCGGAGGTCGTGTTCTGCGCCTCGTCGAGGATGATGAAGGAGTCGCTGAGCGTCCTTCCGCGCATGAAGGCGAGCGGCGACACCTCGATCACCCCGCGCTCCATCCACTTCGCGACCTTCTCGTACTCGAGCAGGTCGTGGAGGGCGTCGTAGAGGGGACGGAGGTACGGGTTCACCTTCTCCTCGAGCGTCCCCGGGAGGAAGCCGAGCTTCTCACCCGCCTCGACCGCCGGCCGGGTCAGGATGATGCGACTCACCTCCTTGCGGGTGAGGGCGCCGACCGCCATGGCCATGGCGAGGTAGGTCTTGCCGGTCCCGGCAGGGCCGACCCCGAAGACCAGGTCGTGCTTCCTGATGGCGTCGACGTAGGCCTTCTGCGCGGCGCTCTTGGGGGTGATCGGCCGCCGGCGCGCGGAGAGCACCACGGTGTCCATGAAGACGTCCGCCAGGGGCGGCGCGCCGGGGTCGTTCACGATCCGGAGGGCGTACTCGACGTCGTTGGCGCTTAAGGGGTAGCCGCGCTCGAGGAGGCCGTAGAGCTCCGTCAGCAGCCGCTCGGCCCGGGCCGTCGGTTCCGAGGGGCCCGAGACGGTGACGGCGTTGCCCCGCGCGTGCACGTCGACGCCGAGGTCGCGGGCAACCCGCTTGAGATGCTCATCCCGGTCTCCGTAGAGCTGACGGACGAGGTCGATGTCGTCGAAGGTGACAGTCGCCCGAACGGGCGCGTGGCGTTGATCCACGGTTACCAATTATAGCGCCGCGCGCGGGAAACCGGGACGGCCCCCGCGCCCCCTGTCGGGCGCCGGCGCCCGAAGCTTACGGCTGCCCGGCCGGATACTCGACCTGCCGCCACCACGTCAGGTCCAGGTCGGGGAAGAGGCGATCGCGCGCCTCGATGGTCGTGAGCGCGGTCTCCTCCTCGGGGGTGAGGCCAGGTTGCCCGCCGTCGGCCGCGAGCAGCCGCCTGGCGATGGCGGCGAGGCGCTGGAAGTCCTCCGTGTGCCGGACGACCCGCATCTCGGCGTAGTCCCTGGCGGCGAGCGTCGAGATCAGGAACTGCCAGTCCGAGGCCTGCAGGAGGAGCAGTTCGCGGGCGGCCTGCTCGAGCACCCGCTCGAGGGCGGGGTTGGCGGCCAGGCGCGCCGGCGTCGCCTCCGCGAGCAGGGCCGGCAGCTCCCGCTCGGCCGCGTAGACGTGCTTCCAGGTCCACGCCGTGTCCTGGTTGAGCCAGATGAAGTGGTGTCCCCCCTCGCCCCAGGAGCCCTCGGGCAGGGCGATGACCTCGGTCGGGCGATGCGCCTCGAGGTACTCGCCGCACGTCGTCAGCTCGAGGTCGGGGTCGTCCTCGACGCGGCGCAGCACGGCCTCGAGCCACGCGGGCCCCTCGAACCACCAGTGGCCGAAGAGCTCGGCGTCGAAGGGCGCCGTGAGGATCCCCGGCCGCCCGGTGGCCTCTCGATGACCGGCCAGCGTCGACTTCACGAGGTCGCGGAAGTGGTCCGCCTGCGGGCCGATGCGGCTTTTCGCCGCTTCCGGCTCGTACGGCTGCTTGTCGGCGAGGTCGGCCTGGGCATCGGTCACCCGCCAGTAGCGCAGCCCCCCCGGGAACCGCTTCTTGTGGAAGTCGAGGTACCGGCCGTCCCCCGGGTAGCCGTGCTGGCCGCTCCAGACCTGGAGCGCGGTCTGCGGGTCGCGGGTGAAGATGGCCACCGGCGCGCCGACGCGACGGGAGGCGACGTAGTAGAGCTCGTAGGGGCTCCGCGGCGTCTCCGGCCTGTCCGGCTCGCCCCGCTCGGCGATGTACCGGCTCCAGAGGCGCTCGAGCAGCTCGAACCGGTCCACGTAGACGCCGATCGCGCGCCCGCCCTTGAGCAGGTGCGCGTCGACGATGAAGTACTCGATCCCGTTCTCCGAGAGGAACTCCTCGACCCCCTTGCGCTCGCGCGGCTCGTCCGGATCGCCGGGCAGCGGGCTCTGCCACCGGTAGCTCGGCCGGTAGGCGCACTCCGGCAGCCAGATCCCCTTCGGCGACCGGCCGAAGTGGCGCCGGTGGGCCGACACCGCCTGCTTCACCTGGGCCTGGATGCTCGTGTCGCGACAGAGGAGCGGAAAGTACCCGTGCGTCGCGCCGCAGGTGATGATCTCGATGGCCCCGCGCTCCTCGAGGCGGCGGAAGGCGCCCGGGAGGTCCCGGCCGTAGGTGTCGGTGAACGCCGCGCGCGTCGCGACGTACCACGCCTCCCAGTCGGCGGCGAGCCGCCGCATCCCCGTGTCCCCGAGGCGGCCGAACTCCGCCTGGTCGCGCCTCGCCGCCTCGATCTTCTGCGACAGGTAGTCGACGAACTCCGCCTTGAAGCTGTCGTCGGCGAGCATCTCGGTGAGGACCGGCGAGAGGTCGATCGTGAGCCGCGGCCTGCGTCCCTCGGCGAGCAGCCGGTCGAGCATCCGGACGAGGGGGACGTAGGTCTCCGCCGCCGCCTCGTTGAGCCAGTCGGTCCCGTGCGGCCAGCGGCCGTGGGCGATGACGTACGGGAGGTGGGAGTGGAGGACGAAGGCCAGCGCGCCGAGTTTCGCCATGGTCCGGACGACGCTAGCACCCCGTGCGCCGGATGCGCAAGGCGGGGCGGCGCGTGGTACGCTCGCCGGCCATGACGACGCACGACGACGCACGGGATCTCGACCGCACCCCGGCCGACGGGCGAGGCGCGGACCGGTTCGGCGACCTGGTCACGGTGATGGCTCGCCTGCGCGGCGAGGGGGGCTGCCCCTGGGATCGCGAGCAGACCCCGGCCTCGCTCAAGCCGTACATCGTGGAGGAGGCGTACGAGGTGCTCGAGGCGCTCGACGACCTCGGGCCGGCGGCGGCCGGCGACGCGCCCGCGCGCCCCGAGGCGCTCGCTCACCTGCGCGAGGAGCTTGGCGACCTCCTCCTGCAGGTCGTCTTCCAGGCCGAGATCGCCACCCAGCGCGGCTGGTTCACCATCGGCGAGGTGATCGGCGGGATCGTGGACAAGCTCGTGCGCCGCCACCCGCACGTCTTCGGCGACCGTCGCGTCGACTCGCCGACCGACGCCCTGGCCAACTGGGAGCAGATCAAGCTTGCCGAGCGGAAGGCGAAGGCGGCCTCCGGGCAGGCCTCGGCCCTCGACGGCGTCCCCCGCCACCTGCCGGCGCTCCTCCTCGCGCAGCGCATCTCCGACAAGGCGGCACGGGTCGGCTTCGACTGGCCCGACGTGGCGGGCGTCCTCGCGAAGGTGGACGAGGAGCGGGCCGAACTCGCCGAGGCGATGGCCGAGGGCCGGCGCGAGCGGATCGCCGAGGAGCTTGGCGACCTCCTCTTCGCCCTCGTGAACGTCGGCCGCTTCGTCGGCGTGCCGGCCGAGGAGGCGCTGCGCGCCGCGACCGCGCGCTTCGCCGAGCGCTTTCGCCGGATGGAGGCCGGCCTCGCCGCCGAGGGGCGAACGGTCGGCGACGCCGACCCCGACGACCTCGACCGTCGCTGGGAGGCGGCCAAGCGCGCCATCGGCGCCGACGACCGGTGAGGATGTCCACGGCGCCTGTGGACACCCTGTGGAC
>DATCKS010000040.1:0-1892 GCA_036562265.1 Thermodesulfobacteriota bacterium
GCGCTACCCCATCGTGATCGGCGGCGGCTCCTGCGCGGTGAACCCCGAGCCGATCGCGCCGTTCTTCGACGCCGTCCTGATCGGCGACGGCGAGGACGCGATCCGCGAGATCGCCGAGGTGATGCGCCGCTGGAAGGCCGAGGGGCCGGCGCGCCGCAAGGCCGACCTCCTCACCCGCCTCGAGCGGGAGGTCGAGGGCATCTACGTGCCGGCGCACTGGGACGTCGAGTACGCCGACGACCACCCGGCCGGCAAGATCGCGCGCTACGTGCGGAAGGACGGCACCGACTTCCGCCCGGTCAGGCGGGTCGTCCCCGAACTCCGGCTCGAGGACTTCCCGGTGAGGCCCGTCGTCCCCTTCACGAAGATCGTACACGACCGCCTCTCGGTGGAGATCAGCCGCGGCTGCACCCAGGGGTGTCGTTTCTGCCAGGCCGGCTACATCTACCGGCCGACGCGCGAGCGAAACCCTGAGGCGATCGCGAAGATCGTCGACGAGTCGCTGCCGAAGACCGGCTTCGAGGAGTTCTCGCTCCTCTCGCTCTCGACCGGCGACTACTCGTGCCTCAACCCGCTCCTCCAGTCGCTCATGGACCGCTACGCGGAGCAGCGGGTGGCGGTGTCGCTGCCGTCGATGCGGGTCGGCACGCTCACCGACGCGATCGTCAACGAGGTCAAGCGGGTCCGCAAGACCGGCTTCACCATGGCGCCCGAGGCGGGCAGCCGGCGGCTGCGCGACGTGATCAACAAGGCCGCCACCGACGAGAAGCTCCTCGCGGACGCCAAGCGCGCCTTCGACGCGGGCTGGCAGTCGATCAAGTTCTACTTCATGCTCGGGCTCCCCACCGAGACGGACGAGGACCTGTACAACATCGTCGCCCTGGGGCGCACGGTGGCGATGCTCTCGCCGTCGCGCAGCCCGAAGGCGGTGGCGGTGTCGGTCTCGAACCACGTCCCCAAGCCGCACACCCCGTTCCAGTGGGAGCCGCAGGCCGGGCTCGCGGAGATCCGGCGCAAGCAGAAGCTCCTTCGCGACGCCTGCCGCAAGGCGGGGATCCACTTCAAGTGGCACGAGGCCGAGCTGTCGGTGCTCGAGGGGGTGTTCGCCCGCGGCGACCGGCGGGTCGCCGACATCCTCGAGCGGGCCTACCGCCTCGGCGCGCGCTTCGACGGCTGGCGCGAGCACTTCCGGTTCGACGTGTGGCAGCAGGCCTTCGCCGGGATTCCGGGCGGCATGGAGGCCTGGATGCGCGCCCGCGACCTCGACGAGGTCCTCCCCTGGGACCACATCAACACGAGGGTCCTCAAGAAGTTCCTCCTCAGGGAGCGCAAGGCGGCCTACGCGCGCGCCTACACGCCGGAGTGCCGGCCCGACTTCTCCGACGCGCGCTGCGGGGCGTGCGGCACCTGCACCTTCGAGGGCCTCGAGCCGAGGCCGGTGGTGCTCCAGCCGTACGTGCAGCGGCGGGCGGCGGCCGGGCAGACGACCGGGTACAGGCGGCTGCGCCTCGCGCAGGAGGACTGGCGCGCCGACATGTCGGCCGACGGCACCGAGGCGCCCGGCTCGTCGGCGCTCGAGCCCTGGACGCCCGGCACCCCCGGCGCCACCGCGCCGCTCGACGACGAGATCGAGCGGATCATCCGCGGCGAGGGGGGCCGCGGTGCGGTAGGCGCGCCGGAGGGCGAGGAGGCCGCGTCGTCCATGCTGCTCGGGCTCGCCAGGATCCCGAACCTGCCGGCGGTGCAGCGGATCCGCACGCGCTTCGCCAAGCGGGGCGAGGCGCGCTTCATCGCGCACCTCGAGCTGTCCGGGGTCTTCGCCCGCGCCCTGCGGCGAGCCGGCCTGCCGGTCAAGTTCTCGGAGGGCTTCCATCCCCTCCCCCGCCTCGTCT
>DATCKS010000045.1:0-6576 GCA_036562265.1 Thermodesulfobacteriota bacterium
CGTCCCCGCCGCGAAGAGGCCGGGGATCCCCATGTGGCCCACGCCGAGGACGACGGCGACGTCGGCGCCGCCGGCCGCCGCGAGCGCCCGATAGGCCGGCACGTAGGTCGCGGCGCCGACCCTGAGGTCGATGTGCGGGGCGACGATGGCGATGAGCTCGCCGCCGCCGTCCGGCGCCGCGACGTCGGCGTGCGTCGCGCGCTCGAGGGCCGCGAGGTGCGAGGCGAGATGCTCCGGATCGGCCGGATAGGAGATGCCGGCGTGGGCGGCCGGCCGGTGCGGCGCGGCGCGGTACGCCTCGGTGAGGAGCGCTCGCCGCCGTGCGGCCGCGGGGGAGTCGAGGAAGTGCTCGCGATCGAGCATCTCCACGAACCGCTCGACCTCGTGGCGCGCGAGGAGGACCCCGGTGTCCCGGAAGTGCGCGCTGACGAGGTCGTCGAGCGTGTGGCGGCCGTCGAGGCGGACGAGAAGGCCGGCCGCCTCCGCGGCGACGAGGAGCGTCCGCTCGGCCAGACCGGAGGGATCGCGCAGCGCGAGGAACCGCCGGCCCTCGTGCTCGATCGGGAAGGCTTCGACGGGTCGCAGGCGCGGCCGTTCGGGCGCCACGTCAGCCGACCAGCGGATCGAGCCTCGCCCGATCCGCGGAGGTCCACGGCACGGGGCGCCCGCCCGCCTCGAGGTCGACGTGCACGATGACCTGACGCGCGTCGACGACCGGGCGGCCGTCCGCGTGCGCCACGGCGTAGCGGAGCACCAGGCTCGTGCGGCCGAGCGACTCGACGCCCACCCGGACGTCCAGGCGGTCGTGGAACGCCGCGGGCCCGCGATAGTCGATCTCGAGACGCGCGAGCACCGTGGCGTGCTCGATCCGCCGCACGTCCGCCTCGTCGAAGCCCGCGACGGCCCAGAACCGGTACCTCGCCTGGTCCAGGTAGCGGGTGTAGCGTCCGTAGTAGACGCGTCCCTGCGCGTCGGTGTCGGCGTAGGGCACGACGAGCGAGGCGACCGCGCGGACGCTCGGCCACCCTGCGTGCCCGGATTCAGCCTCCCGCTCGGTCACAGGCTCCACTCGATCACCTAAGTAGCTGTCCCGTAAGGCTTTCGTGGCTGCGGCACTGTAGCCGACCGGCCGCGCCGCCGTCAAGGCGACGGCCGCCGGCGGCCGCGCCTTGACAGCGCGCCGGCCGCGCCCCCACGATGCGCGTGATGCTCGCGATCTGCGGCGGCGAGGTGCACACGGTCTCCCACGGCACGCTGGCGGCCGGGACGGTGCTCGTCGAGGGGGACCGCATCGCGGCGGTGGGACACGCCCACGCCGTCGCGGTGCCGCCGGACGCCGAGGTGATCGACGCGCGAGGTCTCGTCGTCACGCCCGGCTTCGTCGACGCCCACACGCACGTCGGTCTCCACGAGGAGGGGATCGGCTGGGAAGGGGCCGACTACAACGAGACCGCCGAGCCGCTCACGCCGCACCTCCGCGCCCGCGACGGCATCAACCCCGACGACGACGGTATCCGCGATGCGCTCAGGGCGGGAGTAACCGCCGCCTTCGTCACGCCGGGCAGCGCCAACGTCCTCGGCGGCCTCGGCTGCGTGATCCGGCTCGACGGGTCGCGCGTCGACGCGATGGTGCTGCGCGACCCGGCCGGGCTCAAGGCCGCCTTCGGCGAGAACCCCAAGCGTGCGCACGGCCGCGACCAGAAGAAGTCGCCGATTACCCGCATGGCCATCGCGGGGCTCCTGCGCGAGACGCTCGTCCGCGCGCGGGCGTACGTCGAGCGGCGGGCGCGCGCCTCGGACGAGCGGCCGGTCGACCCGGACCTCAAGCTCGACGCGGTCGCGCGGGTGCTCGCCCGCGAGATCCCGCTGCGCTGCCACGCGCACCGGGCGGACGACATCCTCACGGCGCTGCGCATCGGCGAGGAGTTCGGCATCGAGATCGTGATCGACCACGCCACCGAGGCCCACCTCGTCGCCGACCGGCTCGCCGAGGCCGGCGTCCCCTGCCTGGTCGGGCCGAGCATGTCGTCGCGTTCGAAGGTGGAGCTGCGCCGCCGGGGGTTCGAGACGCCGGGGTTGCTCGAGCGAGCCGGCGTGCGCGTCTGCCTGATCACCGACCACCCGGTGACCGGGCTCGAGTACCTCCCCCTCTGCGCCGGGCTCGCCGTTCGCGCCGGGATGAGCCGGGAGGGGGCGCTCCGCGCCATCACGCTCGAGCCGGCCCGGGTCCTCGGCGTCGCCGATCGCATCGGCAGCCTCGAGCCCGGCAAGTCGGCCGACCTGGTCGTGCACCGAGGTCATCCCTTCGACCTCGCGTCGCGGCCGGTCATGGTGATGGTGGCAGGGAAGGTCGTGGTACGAGATGGTCGGCCGGCGTGAGCGGGCGCCGGCTCGCCCCGACACAAGATCGCCCCGGGTGCGGGGGAGGGGACCGCACCCAGGGCGTCCGGTGACGGCCAGATCTTGAACGCCCCGACCGTCGCCCTCCCGTTGTGCAGGCTACGTGCCGGCCCGCCGTTGCCCGGGCGGCAGCCCTCCGGTCCGGGCGGTACGGCGGCTCGGTCGCCGCGCGGGCCCCGCCAGGCCGGCGTCAGTCCTCCGTTCCCGCGCCCGGCTCTCCGCCCCCGGGGCCGACGCCGAAGTAGACCGCCTGGGGGTGGTGCACGACGATCGCCGAGACGCTCGCCTCGGGATCCATCATGAAGCCCTCGGTGAGCTGCACGCCGATGTCGGCCGGCTCGAGCAACCCGAAGAGGATCGCCTGGTCGTCGAGGCGCGGACAGGCCGGGTAGCCGAACGAGTAGCGCTTGCCGCGGTAGCGGGCCTGGAAGCGCGCCTTCATGGTCATGGTCGGCGGATCGGGGAACCCCCAGAGACCGCGCAGCTTCGCGTGCAGCCACTCGGCGTACGCCTCGGCGGTCTCGAGGGCGAGCGCCATGAGGACGTGCGACTTGAGGTACTCGCCGCGCGCCTTGAGCGCCTCGGCCTCGGCGCGCACCCCCTCCCCCGCCGTCGTGACGAAGAGGCAGACGGTGTCGACGCCGGGCGCGTCGACCGGGTGGACGTAGTCGGCGATGCAGAGCCCCTCGGGCCTGGGCTGCCTCGGGAAGTCGAACGTGGCGAGCGGCGCCCCGCGTCCCGGACCGCCCGACGGCCCGTACAGGTGCAGCCGGTTCCCCTCGCTCGCCGCGCGGAAGAAGCGGTAGACCGCACGCGGCCGCATGAGGTCCTTGCGGCGGCTGCGGATCTCGGCCTTGACCGCCTCCACGACCTCGACGATCTCCGCGGCGCGGCGCTCCTCCTCGTCCGGCGACCGCGGCGAGGGGCGCTGGCCCGCGTCGAGCATGCGCAGTCCCACCCCCTTCATGCCGAGGTGCTTGCCGTAGAGCATGCGCGGGTTGACGTAGGCCCACAGCTCGTCGAGCGGCGTCCAGGCGAGGACGTGGCGCTCGAAGTCGGGCGCGGCCGGCAGGTCGGAGAGCACCGGCACCTCCAGCGACCGGCTGCGAGGCGCCTCGGACCTGGCCACCTTGAGGCCGTCGTCCACGGCCAGCGCGGCCCGCTGTCGGGCGAGGTCGGCCGCGAGCCGCTCGCGCCCCTCGGGATCGACGATCTGCTTGGCGAGGTCGAGCCCCTGCATGGCGTCGCGCGCGTAGGCGACGAGACCGCCCTCGTAGGCCGGCGCGATCTTCTTGTCGACGAAGCTGCGCGAGAGCGCCGCCCCGCCGACGAGGACCGGCAGGTGGACGCCGGCGCGCGACAGGTCCTCGGCCGTCGTCACCATCTGCTGGGCCGACTTCACGAGGAGCCCGGAGAGGCCGATGATGTCCGGCCGGTGCGTCTTGACGGCGGCGATGAGCTGCTCGGGCGGGACCTTGATGCCGAGGTTCACGACCTCGAAGCCGTTGTTCTTGAGGATGATCTCGACGAGGTTCTTGCCGATGTCGTGGACGTCCCCCTTCACCGTCGCGAGGATCACCTTGCCGCGCGTCGCGACGTCCGCCTTGTCCATGAACGGCTCTAGGTGCGCGACCGCGAGCTTCATCGCCTCCGCCGACTGGAGGACCTCGGCCACGATCAGCTCGTTGTTGTTGAAGAGGCGGCCGACCTCGTCCATGCCGGCCATGAGCGGGCCGTTGATGATGTCGAGCGGCCTGGCCTCCTTGAGCTTCTCGTTCAGGTCCTCGATCAGCCCGTCGCGGCTCCCCTCGACGATGTAGCGCGCGAGCCGCTCGTCGAGCGGGAGGTCGGCCTTGCCGGACTTCGCCCGCCCCTTCTTCTCGCGGAAGTGCGCGGCGAACGCGGCCACCGGGTCGTCGCCGCGGTTCCAGAGGAGGTCCTCGGCGAGCTTCCGCTCCTCGGCCGGGATCTGCGGATACCGCTCGAGCCGCTCGGTGTTGACGATGGCGAGGTCGAGCCCCGCCTGCACGCAGTGGTAGAGGAAGACGGAGTTCAGCACCTCCCGCCCCGCGGGGGGGAGACCGAACGACACGTTCGAGATGCCGAGGATCGTGCGCGTCCCCGGGAAGCGCTGCTTGAGGAGCCGGACGGCCTCGATCGTCTCCACCGCCGAGCCGACGTACTGCGCGTCGCCGGTCGCGCAGGGGAAGACGAGCGGGTCCCAGTAGATGTCCTCGGGCGGCACCCCGTACTTCTCCGTGAGGAGCGCGTACTCGCGCTCGGCGATCGCGAGCTTGCGCTCGCGCGTCACGCCCATCCCCTGCTTCGGGTCGTCGTCGATGGTCCCGACGACGAGCGCCGCGCCGTACTTCCGGGCGAGCGGGACGACGCGGGCGAACCGCTCCTCGCCGTCCTCGAGGTTCACCGAGTTGATGATCGCCTTGCCCTGACAGAAGGTGAGCGCCATCTCGATGACCGCGGGGTCGGTCGAGTCGATCATGAGCGGGACGCGGACCTTGTTGACCAGCACCGTGAGGAACCGGCGCATGTCGGCCATCTCGTCCCGGTCGGGGTTCGCGAGGCACACGTCGATCACCTGCGCGAGGTTCTTCACCTGCGCCCGCGCGATCTCGGCCGCCTCCTCGAACTTCTCCTCGACGATCAGGTCCTTGAACTTGCGGCTGCCGATGACGTTGGTCCGCTCGCCCACGAGGATCGGCCGCACGTCGTCGGTGACCTCGACGTAGTCGATCCCCGAGAGGGTCGAGCGGCGCGTGGTCGGCGGCACGCGCGGGCGGCGGCCGGCCGCGACCTCGACCAGCGCGGCGATGTGCCCCGCGTGCGTGCCGCAGCAGCCCCCGACCGCGTTGAGCCACCCCTGGTCGAGGAAGTGCCGGATCGTCTGGGCGATCATCTCCGGCGTCTCGAGGTAGTGCCCGTTCTCGTCCGGCAGCCCCGCGTTGGGGACGCACGCGACGCGGAAGCGCGACAGGGTCGCGAGCGACCGGATGTGGTCGGTCATGAACTCCGGACCGGTCGCGCAGTTGAGGCCGAGGTAGAGGAGGTCGGCGTGCTCGAGCGCCGCCGCCAGGGCCTCGACCGACTGGCCCGCGAGCATCGTCCCCATCGGCTCGATGGTGGCCGACACGGCCACCGGGATCCGCTCCTCGGGCGGCAGCGACTCGTTGAGCTTCGCGATGCCGAGGAGGCCCGCCTTGATGTTGCGCGTGTCCTGGCAGGTCTCGAGGAGGAAGTAGTCGACGCCCCCCTCGTGGAGCCCGCGCGCCTGCACGTGGAAGTGCTCGACCAGCTCCTCGAACGTGACGCCGCCGGTCACCGAGATCGCCTTCGTGGTCGGCCCCATGGAGCCGGCCACGAACCGAGGCCGGTCGGGCGTCGAGTACCGCTCGGCCGCCGCCCGTGCCAGGCGAGCCGCCTCGCGGTTGAGCCGGATCGCCTCGCCCTCGAGCCCGTACTCGGCGAGGACGAGCGGGGTCGCCCCGAACGTGTTGGTCTCGACGATGTCGCACCCCGCCGCGAGGTAGGCCTCGTGGATGGCCGTGACGACGTCCGGACGCGTGACGACGAGGTGCTCGTTGCACCCTTCGAGCGCCGGGCCGCCGAAGTCGGCCGCCGTGAGGCCCTTCGCCTGGATGGCCGTGCCCATCGCCCCGTCGAGGACGAGGACCCGCTCCTCGAACGCCGCCACGAGGCGGGCGACGCGCTCCTTCCTGTTCACCGTCGTCTCGCTCCTCCGGGGTCAGGCCTTTCCATTTTCCATGGGGTCAGGCCTTTCCGTTTTCCAGGGGGTCAGGCCTTTCCGTTTTCCAGGGGGCGTCCGCGCTCCGCCCCGCCGGCGGCCACGCAGGCGGCCCCTTGCACTCGACCGGGACGGCCCGGTCGTTCCCCACGCCGGCCCTTGCGGACGGGCCCTAGAGCACCGGCAGGTAGGGCGCCGGCGGCGCGGCCAGGAGCCGCGCGAGGACCCGGAGCCCTCCTTCGAGCGCCGCGCGGTCGGGCGCCACGCCGAGGGCGACCCGCACCGCCTCCGGCGCCCGCGCGCGGTCGACCGCGAAGACCTCCGCCGGCGCCACGGCCACGCCCGCCTCGCGCGACCGCGCCGCGAAGTCGGCCGCCCGCCAGGGGGGCGGCAGGTGCAGCCAGAGGTGGTAGGCC
>DATCKS010000047.1:0-6828 GCA_036562265.1 Thermodesulfobacteriota bacterium
CTCCTGCGCGAGATCATGCCGATGGACGCGAGCGGCCGGTCGAGGATCCCGTTCGCGACCATCAACAAGGTCATGAACAAGAAGGAGCTCGCGAACCTGATCGACCAGTGCTACCGGCTCTGCGGGAACAAGGAGACGGTCATCCTGGCCGATCGGCTGAAGGACCTCGGCTACGCCATGGCGACGAAGGCCGGCATCTCGATCGCGATCGGCGACATGAAGATCCCGAGCAAGAAGGCCGAGCTCCTCGAGCGGGCGATGGCGGAGGTTCGGGAGATCGAGACCCAGTACACCGACGGCCTCATCACCGACGGCGAGCGGTACAACAAGGTCGTCGACATCTGGGCGCAGGTCACCGAGTCGATCGCCAACGAGATGATGAAGGAGATCGGCACGGACGTCGTGAGGGGGCCGAACGGCGAGGAGCGGAAGATCCCGTCGTTCAACCCGATCTTCATGATGGCCGACTCCGGGGCCCGCGGCTCGGCGCAGCAGATCCGCCAGCTCGCCGGCATGCGCGGCCTCATGGCCAAGCCGTCGGGCGAGATCATCGAGACGCCGATCACCGCGAACTTCCGCGAGGGGCTCACCGTGGGCCAGTACTTCATCTCCACCCACGGTGCGCGCAAGGGTCTCGCGGACACGGCGCTCAAGACGGCCAACTCGGGGTACCTCACCCGCCGTCTGGTCGACGTGGCGCAGGACTGCATCATCACCGAGACCGACTGCGGCACGCTCGACGGTATCTGGATGACGCCGCTCGTCGAGGGCGGGGAGATCATCGAGCCGATCGGCGAGCGCATCCTCGGCCGCGTCGCCCTCGACGACATCCGCGACCCGTTCACCGACGAGGTCATCGTCCGCGCCAACCAGGAGATCGACGAGAACCTGGTCCGGAAGATCGAGGACGCCGGGCTCGAGAAGGTGAAGATCCGGTCGGTTCTCACCTGCCAGAGCAAGCGCGGCGTGTGCGTCGAGTGCTACGGCCGCGACCTGGCGCGCGGGCGCAAGGTGAACCTCGGCGAGGCGGTCGGCGTCATCGCCGCCCAGTCGATCGGCGAGCCGGGCACGCAGCTCACGATGCGGACCTTCCACATCGGCGGTACGGCGTCGCGGCGCGCCGAGCAGACGACCCTCGAGGCGCGCAACGACGGCACGGTGAGGTTCCTCAACCTGCAGACCGTCCGCAACCGGGACGGCCAGCTCGTGGCGATGAACCGGAACGGCGCCCTGGCGATCGTCGACGATGCCGGCCGGGAGCGCGAGCGCTACTCGGTGATCTACGGCGCGAAGCTGCAGGTCGAGGACGGGCAGGCGGTCAAGGGCGGTCAGCTCCTGGCCGAGTGGGACCCGTACACGGTGCCGATCCTCACCGAGGTTTCCGGCGTGGTCAAGTTCGGCGACATCGTCGAGGGCGTGACCATGCAGGAGCAGCTCGACGAGGTCACCGGCCTCTCCCGGAAGGTCATCGTCGAGAGCCGGGACGCCGACGTCAGGCCGCGCATCTCGATCAAGGACGAGGAGGGGCGGACCAAGAACCTCCCCGGATCCGAGTCGAAGGCGCGCTACATCCTGCCGGTCGGCGCGAACATCATCGTGGCCGAGGGTGACGTGGTCTACGCGGGCGACGTGCTGGCGAAGATCCCGCGCGAGACCACGAAGACCAAGGACATCACCGGCGGTCTGCCGCGGGTGGCCGAGCTCTTCGAGGCGAGGAAGCCGAAGGAGTTCGCGGTCATCAGCGAGATCGACGGCGTCGTCTCGTTCGGGAAGGACACGAAGGGCAAGCGGAAGGTCATCATCACGCCGGAGGTCGGCGAGCCCAAGGAGTACCTGATCCCCAAGGGCAAGCACATCTCCGTGCACGAGGGGGACCACGTCCGCGCCGGCGAGGCCCTCATGGACGGCTCGGCCAACCCGCACGACATCCTCAACGTGCGGGGTGACAAGGAGCTGGCCAAGTACCTGGTCGACGAGGTCCAGGAGGTCTACCGCCTCCAGGGCGTCAAGATCAACGACAAGCACATCGAGGTGATCGTCCGGCAGATGCTCCGGAGGGTCCGGATCAAGGAGCCGGGCGACACGAACTTCCTCCCGGGCGAGCAGGTCGAGCGGTGGGTGTTCCAGGAGGAGAACGAGCGCGTCCTCGCCGAGGGGAAGCAGCCGGCGATCGGCGAGCCGCTGCTCCTCGGGATCACCAAGGCGTCGCTCTCGACCGAGAGCTTCATCTCGGCCGCCTCGTTCCAGGAGACCACCAAGGTGCTCACCCAGGCGGCGATCTCCGGCAAGACCGACTACCTGCGCGGCCTCAAGGAGAACGTCATCATGGGGCGGCTGATCCCGGCCGGTACCGGGTTCATGCGGTACGAGGAGCTGCCGATCACGGTGGAAGAGCCGGCGCTGCCGGCCGGCCTGCCGTCGCTGCCCTTCTTCGGCGAGGGGGACGGCGGCACCAACGGCGAGGACCGGCCGCGGCCGATCGGCGACGAGCCGGGGATGCCGGTGGTCGCCGCGTCGCCGCAGGACGGCGAGTAGGCGGCCGCTCGCCTTCGGCTCCCCGGAGGCCCGCCGCAGGACGGGGGCGCCGGCGCCTCGCGAGGCGGGGCGGCTCGGGGGGCGGGACATGCGGCCCCCGCCCCGAGCCGGCGGTGCAGGTGGCCGGCGTGCGGGGACCCCGCGAGGGGCGTCATGTGCCCGCCGGACGCCTCGGTCGACCGAGGCGTCCGGCGGGGGCGCTTGACAGGCCGTAAGTCACTGTTAAACTAGCCAGGTTTGCGGATTTCAGGGGAGAGTATGCCGACGATCAGCCAGCTCGTCCGGTACGGGCGGGCGAAGGTTCAGGCCAAGAACAAGGCGCCGGCCCTTCAGGGTTCGCCGCAGAAGCGCGGGGTCTGCACCCGCGTGTACACGACGACGCCCAAGAAGCCGAACTCGGCGCTGCGCAAGGTCGCGCGCGTTCGCCTGACCAACCACGTCGAGGTCACGTCGTACATTCCTGGCGTCGGCCACAATCTCCAGGAGCACTCGGTCGTCCTCATTCGCGGCGGCCGCGTCAAGGACCTCCCGGGCGTCCGGTACCACATCATCCGCGGCACCCTCGACTCGGTTGGGGTCCAGAACCGCAAGCAGGGCCGCTCGAAGTACGGGGCGAAGCGACCGAAGTAACTTCACCGCCAGCTCGATGACCCACGAGCCCGGGTCGTAGCAGGGCCCAGGGCGCGTGTCGGCTCCCGCACAGGATCCCCGGTTGAGGGGTTGCGGCCAGAAGGGTGGCCGCCCGCCGGGGCGATCAGGGGGGGCTGAATCGGGTGGCTTTTCGCCTTTGTATCGGGAGGCGAGGGCCCCGGTTGGAGCGCGGCGTGTGCCGCGCGAGCCGGCGCAGGGAGCGCCGGCGTGAGGTGAGGGCCCCGGATCGGCTGGCGGCCCGCGGGGCCGCCGAGGGGCGGAGCGCGGGCTTGCCCCGCGCGGAGCGGACGGCGGCGGCGAGCCGTTGATCGAAGCGGCGCCGCAAGGCGCCGCAGAGGCGAGCGGCCACCGGTTCGGAGCGAGCCGAAGGCTCGCATGGAGCGGAGGCCCGGCTCGGCCGGGCCGGAGCGGAAGCCGGCCCCGAGCCGTTGGTGGAAGGTGCGGCGCAAGCCGCACCGTGAGGCGAGCCGCCACCGGTGAATGGCGCGCCGAGAGGCGCGCCGACGAGCGGAGCCCGGGTTGACCTCGGGCGGAGCGGACGGCGGCGGCGAGCCGTTGATCGAAGCGGCGCCGCAAGGCGCCGCAGAGGCGAGCGGCCACCGGATCGGTTGGCGGCCCGCAGGGCCGCCGAGGAGCGGAGGGCCGGCTTGGCCGGCCCGGAGCGGAAGCTGGCCGCGAGCCGTTGAAGGAGAAGTCGGGACATATGCCGAGGCGTCGCGTAGTTGTCAAGCGTGAGCTGCCGCCCGATCCGGTCTACCAGGACCGGCTCGTCACGCGCTTCATCAACAACGTGATGAGGGCGGGCAAGAAGAGCACGGCCGAGCGGATCGTGTACCAGGCCTTCTCCCTGATCGGCGAGAAGGCGAAGGAGGACCCGCTCAAGATCTTCCGGCGGGCGCTCGACAACGTGAAGCCGGCCATCGAGGTGAAGAGCCGCCGCGTGGGTGGGTCGACCTACCAGGTGCCGGTCGAGGTACGGCCGGAGCGGCGGGTGACGCTCGGCATGCGGTGGATCATCCAGTACGCGCGTTCGCGAGGCGAGAAGACGATGCAGGTCAAGCTCGCGAACGAGCTGCTCGATGCGGCGAACAACCGCGGGGGCGCGGTCAAGAAGCGCGAGGACGTTCACAAGATGGCGGAAGCCAACAAGGCCTTCGCGCACTACCGCTGGTAACGGCCCGCCGTCGCAGCGAACAGGTTTTGAGGTAGACGAAAGTGGCACGCACGGTACCCCTCGAGCGGACCCGCAACATCGGGATCGCCGCGCACATCGACGCGGGCAAGACGACCACGACGGAGCGGATCCTCTACTACACCGGCGTCTCGTACAAGCTCGGCGAAACCCACGAGGGGACCGCCGTGATGGACTGGATGGAGCAGGAGCAGGAGCGGGGGATCACCATCACCTCCGCCGCCACCACCTGCTTCTGGCGGGACCACCGGATCAACATCATCGACACTCCGGGCCACGTCGACTTCACGATCGAGGTCGAGCGCTCGATGCGCGTCCTCGACGGCGCCGTGGCGGTCTTCGACGGCGGCAACGGGGTCGAGCCGCAGTCGGAGACCGTGTGGCGCCAGGCCGACAAGTACGGCGTCCCCCGGATCGCGTTCATCAACAAGATGGACAAGATCGGCGCCGACTTCGACATGTGCATCCGGAGCATGGTGGACCGGCTCAAGACCAACCCGGTGCCCATCCAGCTGCCGATCGGGGTCGAGGACGACTTCAGGGGGGTCGTCGACCTCGTGAGGATGGTCGGCTACGTGTACGACGACTCGGCCCTCGGCGCGAAGTACAACGAGGTGCCGATCCCGGACGACCTCAAGGCGAAGGCCGAGCAGGCGCGCGAGCGGATCATCGAGGCGGTGGCCGACGTCGACGAGTCGATCATGAACAAGTACCTCGGCGGCGAGCCCATCTCGGAGGCCGAGCTCAAGGCGGCGCTCCGGGCGGGCACCTGCCAGATGAAGCTCGTGCCGGTCCTCTGCGGCGCCGCCTTCAAGAACAAGGGGATCCAGCCGCTGCTCGACGCGGTCGTCGACTACCTGCCGTCGCCGCTCGACATCCCGCCGGTCAAGGGCAAGACGCCCGACGGCGAGGAGGACCAGCGCGAGGCGAGTGACGACGCGCCCTTCTCGGCGCTCGCCTTCAAGATCATGACCGACCCGTTCGTCGGTCAGCTCACGTTCATCCGGGTCTACTCGGGCACGCTCGCGGCCGGCTCCACGGTCTACAACGCGACGAAGGAGAAGCGCGAGCGGATCGGCCGCCTCCTCAAGATGCACGCGAACAAGCGCGAGGAGATCAAGGAGGTCCTGGCCGGGGACATCGCCGCCTGCGTGGGGCTCAAGACGGCCACGACCGGCGACACCCTCTGCGACGAGAAGAAGCCGATCATCCTCGAGCGGATGGAGTTCCCGGACCCGGTCATCCACATCGCGATCGAGCCGAAGACCAAGGCCGATCAGGAGAAGCTCGGCCTCTCGCTCCAGAAGCTCGCGACCGAGGACCCGTCGTTCCGGACGTACACGGACGAGGAGACGGGCCAGACCATCATCGCGGGGATGGGCGAGCTGCACCTCGAGATCATCGTCGACCGCCTCATGCGGGAGTTCAAGGTCGAGGCGAACGTCGGCAAGCCGCAGGTCGCCTACCGCGAGACGATCACGAAGCAGGTCGAGGCCGAGGGCAAGTTCATCCGCCAGTCGGGCGGCAAGGGGCAGTACGGTCACGTCTGGCTCCGCCTCATCCCGCTCGAGCCGGGCAAGGGCTTCGAGTTCCGCAACCTCATCGTCGGGGGCGTGGTTCCGAAGGAGTTCATCCCGGCGGTCGAGAAGGGAGTCATCGAGGCGATGCAGACGGGCGTCCTCGCGGGCTACCCGATGGTGGACATCGCGGTGGAGCTCTTCGACGGGTCGTACCACGAGGTCGACTCGTCGGAGATGGCGTTCAAGATCGCCGGCTCCATGGGCTTCAAGGAGGGGGCGCGCAACGCGAAGCCGATCCTCCTCGAGCCGATCATGGACGTCGAGGTGATCTTCCCGGAGGAGTTCATGGGGGCCGTCGTCGGCGACCTGAACGCCCGCCGGGGGAGGGTCATGGGCGTCGAGCCGCGTGCCGGGGTCCAGGTGCTGCGCGGCCAGGTGCCGCTCGGCAACATGTTCGGGTACTCGACCGACCTCCGGTCGGCGACCCAGGGCCGGGCGACCTACACGATGCAGTTCCACCACTACGAGCAGGTGCCGCAGTCGATTGCGGACGAGATCATCGGCAAGGCGAAGGGCGCGGCCGGCAAGGTCCCGGTCGGCGGCCGCTAGTCGGCCCCCCGCGGGCCCGATCCCGTGCCGCCGCGTGACGCGGGCGGCCGTGGGTGAGGAGAGGGATACATGGCGAAGGCCAAGTTCGAGCGGAAGAAGCCGCACGTGAACATTGGGACGATTGGGCACGTGGACCACGGCAAGACGACGTTGACGGCGGCGATCACGAAGGTCCTGGCCAAGCAGGGGATGGCGGAGTTCAAGGGGTACGAGCAGATCGACAACGCGCCGGAGGAGCGGGAGCGGGGGATCACGATCAACACCTCGCACGTGGAGTACGAGACGGAGAAGCGGCACTACGCGCACGTCGACTGCCCGGGG
>DATCKS010000067.1:0-3912 GCA_036562265.1 Thermodesulfobacteriota bacterium
GCTGTACTCGATGTGGAGCGTGCGGCTGGTGAGCCGGCGGTACGGTCCGCGGACGAGGCCGGCCGCACAGGCCGCCGCGAGCGCGACCTCCTCGAAGTCGGCTCCCGGCGCGCGGCCGCGCCGGTAGGACGCCTCGAACGAGAGGGCGACGGCGCCCGGCGGCACGATGCCGCGCGACAGGTTCGACGGGATCCCCATGCGGTAGAACGGGAACGCCGGCTCCGGGAAGTAGACCCAGTGCGCGTCGGGCACCGATGCCCCTTCGAGCCCGACGTTGGCGTTGCAGACCGAGACGTAGTCGAGGCGGCTCGCCGCGTCGCGCAGGGCGTCGGGCACCGGAGTCGCCATCGCGATCAGCTCGGGCAACGGGATCGTCGAGACGAGCGTCCGATAGCCGACCGTCTCCCCGTCCGCGAACCGCACCGTGCGCCGGACCAGGTCGACCGCGACGGCCCGCTTGCCGAGCTCCGGCGGCCGCACGTGCGGCAGGAAGGCTCTCGGCAGAAGGCGGATGCCGTCGGCGCGCGGGTAGAGGAACTGCGGGTTGTAGCCGAAGGCGGTCTCGCTGCGACCGAGCGCGCCCGCGAGCACGTCGCGCAGCGCCGGCCTCGGGATCGACCAGGCCACCCAGTCGCTCGTCACCTCGCGCAGGTCGCGCTGCCAGAGCTTCTCGTTGTAGGGGAACATGAAGTGCCGCGCGATGCCGGCGCCGAACGTGCGCAGGACCCAGTCGTGGAACGACGGCGCGGCCTCGGCCGCCCGGGCCTGGCCGGCTGCCGACGCCGTCCCGCCCGCCCCCGCCTTCCCGTACCGCGCCTCCTCGATGAGGGTCTCGACGAATCCCTCGATGCACTCCCGGATCACGTCGGCCGGCAGGCCGTGCGTGTTCGCCTGGAAGGGATAGGGCGTCAGCACGCCCTTCGAGAAGACGAACGCGCGCCGCGCGTGGCGCTCGAAGCCGTCGGGGACGAGCCGGGCGACGAGCGCCTTGATCCCGTCGTCGCGCAGGTGGAGCAGGTGGCCCGTGAAGTCGAAGACGAAGCCGTCCGCGTCCACGGAGCGGGCGAGCCCGCCCGGCTCCGCCTCCCGCTCGACGAGCCGGTAGGGCGGGGCGCCTCCCGGGCGGTCACCGAGGTGATAGGCGGTGGAGAGGCCGGTGAGCCCGGCGCCGAGGACGAGGATCATGGGCGGGGGCGATATACCGGTTTTCGGCCCGGGTGTCAAAGGCTTTCGATTTGACAAGCCCGCCCGGATACGTAGAATACGCCGGCCTTTCGGGCCGGCGACGGTCAGGTCGCCGCCACCACCTGGGACACGACGCGTGAGGCCTGTCCTCGAGCACTTCGCCGAACTCTACCGGTACCGGGCGCTCGTCGCGAGCCTCGTCTGGCGCGACGTCAAGGCGCGGTACCGCGGCTCGGTGCTCGGCTACGCCTGGACGCTCCTCAATCCGCTCCTCCTCCTCCTCGTCTACCAGCTCGTCTTCACCCGGTTCACCCGGGCGGTCGACATGCCCCGGTACCTCGTCTTCCTCTTCGTCGGCATCCTGCCCTGGCTCTGGCTCGCGGGGTCGATCGCCGTCGGGGCGCAGGCGATCGTCGGCCAGGCGAATCTGGTCACGCGGGTCTGCATGCCGCCGCAGGTCCTGCCGGCGGTCACCGTCCTGTCGACGATGGTGAACTTCCTCCTCGCGCTGCCCCTGGCCTTCGCCGTGGTCCTCGGGTCGGGGCTCGTCCCCGGCCCGTCGGTCGTGCTCCTGCCGCTGGTCGTCCTCGTCCAGCTCGCGTTCCTCTACGGCATCGTGCTCGCGCTCGCGACGCTCACCGTCCGCTTCCGGGACATCGCGTTCCTCGTGCAGAGCCTGCTCACCCTCTGGTTCTTCCTGACGCCGGTCGCCTACCCGTTCGCGCAGGTCCCCGAGCGCTACCGGCCGCTCGTCCTCGCCAACCCGGCGACCCCGATCCTGCTGGCGTTCCAGGACCTGCTCTACCACGGCCGCGCGCCCGACCCGGCCCTGCTCCTCCTCGGGGTCGGCTGGGCCGTCCTCTTCGTCGTCCTCGCCGTGCGGCTCTTCGAGTCGATGCGGCACGGCCTCGCGGAGGAGATCTGAGGTCATGGCGGCGGCCATCGTGGTCGACGGGGTCACGAAGCGCTTCAGGCGGTACCGGACCGTCGCCTCGCACACGACGCTCAAGACGGCCGTCGTCGAGTGGCTCCGCCGCGGGGGCCGGCCGGTCGACCGCCTCACCGACCCGAACCGCTTCGACGTCCTGCGCGACGTCTCCTTCGAGATCGCCCGCGGCGAGACGGTTGGTCTCATCGGCCGAAACGGCGCCGGCAAGTCGACCCTCCTCAAGATGATCGCCGGCATCTACAGGCCGGACGCCGGCCGGATCACGGTGGAGGGCCGCGTGGCGGCCCTCATCGAGCTCGGCGCCGGGTTCCACCCCGACTTCACCGGGCGGGAGAACGTCCTCGTCAACGGCGTCGTGCTCGGCCTGTCGCGCCGCGAGGTGAAGGCGCGGTTCGACGACATCGTCGCCTTCGCCGAGATCGGCGACTTCATCGACGCGCCGGTACGGACCTACTCCTCCGGGATGTTCATGCGGCTCGCCTTCAGCGTGGCGATCCACGTCGATCCCGACGTCCTTCTGATCGACGAGATCCTCGGCGTCGGCGACGAGGCGTTCCAGCAGAAGTGCCTGCGCGTCATCCGCGAGCGGATCGCGGCGCGGCGGCAGACCACCGTCATCGTCTCGCACGACCTCGGCCTCGTGGCGTCGCTCTGCCACCGGGTGATCCTCGTCGATCCGCCCGCCGCGCACGTCTACGCCTCGCCCGTCGCGGCGGTGGACGAGTTCCGCCGGCGGCTCGCGGCGAGCGAGCCTGTGGCCGCCGGCCGGGCGGAGGCCGTCCGGCCGTGAGCGCCCCGCTCGCGATCGACGTCTCGGTCGTCACCCACGACTCGCGGCGGTGGCTTGCCGGCCTCGCCGAAAGCCTCCTCGGCCAGACGGCCGGTACCGCGCATCTCTCGCTCCTCGTGTGGGACAACGCGAGCCGGGACGACACGGTTGCCCGGTTGCGCGACCTCGAACCCCGTCTGGCCTCCCGTCTGGCGCGGGTCGACATCGAGGCGGGCGACCGCAACCTCGGCTTCGGCGCCGGACACAACCGCAACGCGGCGCGCGGCCGATCCCCCTACCTCCTCATCCTCAACCCGGACGTCGAGCTCGAGCCGGACGCCCTCGCCTGCCTCGCCGCCGAGGTCGAGCGCGCGGACGACTCGGTCGCCGCCTTCGAGCTCAGGCAGGTGCCCTACGAGCATCCCAAGGTCTACGACCCGACGACCGGCGAGACCGGGTGGTGCAGCGGGGCGGCGCTGCTCGTCCGGCGCGCCGCGTTCGAGGCCGTGGGGGGCTTCGACGAGCGGATCTTCCTCTACGGCGAGGACGTCGACCTCTCGTGGCGCCTGCGCGCGGCCGGCTACCGGCTCCGGTACGTGCCGCGAGCGGTCGTGCGTCACTTCGCCTACGCCCGTCCCGGCGAGGTGAAGCCGCCCCAGTACCTCGGCTCGACGCTCGCCAACCTGTACCTGCGCCTCCGATTCGGGTCGGCGTGCGACGTCGCCGTCGGCCTCGCCCGCTACCTCCTTCTCCTCGCACGGCCGGCGCACTTCCCCGGCAAGCGCCGCGGCCTCGTGCGCAACCTCTGGACCTTCGCGCGCCACGCGCCCCACTTCCTCGCGACCCGGCGGCGGCTGCCGGGGCTTGCGCGCTTCGACGGGTGGGACTACGGGCCGATGCGCGAGGGGGCCTTCTACCCGGTCGATCCGCCCTCCGCGCGGTCGGAGACCCCGCTCGTCAGCGTCCTCGTCAGGACGACCGGCCGGGTCGGCTTCCTGCGCGAGGCGCT
>DATCKS010000078.1:0-12830 GCA_036562265.1 Thermodesulfobacteriota bacterium
CCCCGGGACATGCGACCCCAACGACGCGGCGGCGACGCCCCAAAATGAAAAAGCGGGCGAATAGCCCGCTTCCTGAATCACAGAAGGCGAAGCCTGTTACGGCATTTTATACCACGAGGCCCGCGACGAGGCAAGCGGGCCCGATGCGAACGGCGCCCCGGACGGGGGGCGGGGCCCCGGCCGCTCCCGGGGTGCCGGGGGCTCGACCGGCTCGGCGCCACGCCGGACGGCGCCCGTCAGCGCTTGGCGCGCGGCCCGCGCATGGCGCGGATGCGGCGCAGCACCTCGGACATGTCCGCCCACATGACGAAGGCGTCCTCCCCGTTGTCGGAGTAGTAGCCCCGGCGGACGCCCGCCCTCACGAAGCCGAGGCTCTCGTAGAGGGTCTGGGCGCCGGCGTTGCTGCGGCGCACCTCGAGGGTCGCCTTGGTGGCCCCCTTCGCCTCGAAGCTCGTGAGGACGTGCACCATGAGCGCCCGCCCGACGCCGCGGCGCCTGGCGGCCGGGTCGACGGCGAGGTTGAGGATGTGGATCTCCCCCACCACGAGCCAGGCGACGACGTAGCCGGCGGCCCAGCGCCGCCCCTCGGCGCCGGGCAGGTAGGCGACGTACCCCGTGGACCACTTGTTCTTCAGCTCCCGGTCGAAGATCTCCCGCGACCAGGGGTGGGAGAACGACCGGGCCTCGATGCGGATCACGTCGGGCAGGTTCTCCCGCGTGAGCGGCACGATCTCGATGGATGCGGGCGTCGGTTCGGCGGCCATAGCGTCTCGGTCTCGTGGGGTCGGCCAGGCGGGGCGCCCGTCAGCGCCGGTCCGTCAGGAGAATCCGGGCGACGAGGAACACCCCGAGGCCGGCCGCGAGGAGGAATCCCACCAGGGCGACGACCGGGTAGCCCCAGAGCCGTACGCCTCCGGGCACCTGCATCACCAGCGCCGAGCCGACGATGAGCGCGCCGGTAATGATGCCGAAGGCGATCCGATTGGCGACGCGGTTGAGCGAGGCGACCGTCTCCTCGGCGTGCTCGATCCGGACGGCGAGCGCGACCTCGTCGCGGCCGACGCGGCGCAGGACGTCGCGCAGCAGACCCGGCATGTCGGCCACGTACTCGCGTCCCTCGAGGAGCGCCGCGTAGGGGCTGCGACCGAGCCCGTCGTGGAGCAGGCGGTGCCGGATCATCTCGCCGGCGTACGCCTTGACCGTCGCGGCCGGATCGAGTCCGGGATCGAGCCTGCGGCAGGCCCCTTCCAGGGAGAGGAACGCCTTGCCGACCATCGCCACCTCCACCGGCAGGCCGAGGCGATAGCGGTGCGTGACCCGCACGAGGTCGAGCAGCGCGCGCCCGACGTTGAGGTCGCGCACCGGGAGGTCGGCGAACCGGCCGGCGATGCCGGTCACCTCCCGGGCGAAGCGGCGCTCGTTGAAGCCCGGGTACCGCTCGCCGATCTCCACGCAGACCTCCGCGGCCAGGTCGCCGCGGCCGTCGGCCAGGTAGAGGAGCAGGCGCACCAGGTGCTCGCGCAGGCGGGCGCCGAGGCGGCCGACCATGCCGAAGTCGAGCAGCACGAGGCGAGCCTGGCCGCCCTCCCCCCACCAGAGGAGGAGGTTACCCGGGTGCGGGTCGCCGTGGAAGAGGCCGTCGACACACATCTGCTTGAGGTAGGCGCGAAGCAGCGTGTCGGCGAGGCCCTGCGTCGCCGCACCGGCCGGCAGGTCGGCCGTGAGCTTGACCCCGTCGGCCCACGTGGTGGTGAGGACCCGCCGCGTCGTGTAGCGGTCGACGACCTCGGGAACCACGATGGCGTCGAAGTCGACGAGGTTCGCCGCGATCTGCCTGGCGTTGCGCGCCTCGAGCCGGTAGTCCAGCTCGTCGAGCACCGTGCGGGTCGCCTCGTCGGCCAGGCCGCGGATGTCGTGGAGGCGCGCCAGGCTCGAGTTGCGCTCGATCACGCGGGCGAGGTCGCGGAGGATGGCGAGGTCGCGGCGCACGACCGCCTCGATGCCGGGCCGCTGAACCTTCACGGCCACCGCGCGGCCGTCGGCCAGCCGCGCGCGGTGGACCTGGCCGAGCGACGCGGACGCCACGGGCACGGGGTCGAACTCCGTGAAGAGGTCGCCGATCGGGGCGCCGAGTTCCCGCTCGACGATGCCGACGGCCACCGCGCCGTCGAGCGGCGCCACCTCGTCCTGGAGTCCGGCCAGGGCGGCGATGTACTCGCTCGGCAAGAGATCGGCTCGCGTCGAGAGGAACTGACCGAGCTTCACGAAGGTCGGTCCCAGCTCCTCGAGCAGCCGGCGGACGCGCTGCGGCCGTGCCGGCAACGCGTCGTCTGCGGCCGGCTCGGCCCGTGCGCCGCGGCGCAACCAGAAGCGGCGGCGCGAGAGGCCCAGCGTGTCGACCAGGTCCTGGAACCCGTGCCGCGCAAGCCCGGTGATGATCGCCTTGTAGCGGAGGAAGTACCGCGGGTCGGCGAGCATGCCGGTGTTATACACCCGGGCACCCGCCCCGGCAACGCGCCCCCGCGGTGCGGCTCGGGCCGACGCCCGAGCCGCGAACGACGCGCGGGTGTCGGGGGCCGCCTGAGCGGACCCCCTCGCCCCTACTGCGGACTCTGCGCGGGAGCCGCGCCGCCGCCGCTCGGCGCGCTGCCCGCGCCGCCGCCAGGTGTGGTGCCGGTCGACGAGCCGCCGCCGGCGGGACTGCCGGTCTGACCCGTTCCGCCCTGCTCGCAGCCCGCCAGGACGAGGCCGGCCAGGGCCAGCGCGACGGCGCTCAGCTTGAGACTCTTCATGCCAGCTCCTTCCCCCTTTGGCAGGGGTCTGCCGAGAATCCGCGCCCTCCGGGGCGCGGCCAGCAGTTGAGCAAGACGTATGCCGTCGCCTGGACGACCGCTGGGACCGGCATCACACCTGCGGCGTGGCGACGAAGCCTCGTCGCACCGTCGCCGAGGTCCGGCTCCGCGCCGCCCCGACGGCGAGGCCGACCCGGTCCGTCAACTGCGCGCGAAGGGTCGAGCGCTGGCGGGACGCCGCTGCGTGCGGGCGTAACGCGAGTAGAGGAAGCCGGTGACGAGCCCCCCGGCGAGGCCGAGCGCGAGGACGCCCAGGAGGTCCCCGTGGGCGGTGCCGTGCCAGAGGAGGAGCGCCGCGAGGAGGCCGACGAGGAGGCCGACGGCGACGCCGCTCGCCGTCCCGGCGATGCGCAGCGGCAGGCGGGAGAGGACGACGCCGATCACCACCGCCAGGAGCGGCGTGAGGACGAGGATCGCGACGAGCGGCGCCGCGACCCCGGTGAGCCCGACCCGGGTGCCGGCGCGCGCGGCCGCGTCGAGGCCGCCCCCGGTGGCGAGGTCGAGTAGCGTTGCGAAGCCGGCCGTCACGGCGCCGCCGAGGACGCCGGTCCACAGCCCCATTCGAAGGTGTCGCATCATCGTCGTGTCGACCGACGGCGACCCGCCCTGCCGGCCTTCCGGCCGGCCGCGGCGCGAGTCGTCCTGCGTGCGCGCGTCGCCTTGCGTTCGGGTGTCACTTCCGATAGCATTCGCGCGTACCCCGGCCTCGGAGCGACGCCATCCTAGCACGCGTCCGGACGCGACGGCGTACGATCAGCCGCACGCTCGCGGCGGCCGTCCTGGTCCTCTTCGTTCCGCTCCTCGTCGCCCAGGTTCTCGCGACCTGGAGGATCGCATCGCTGCGGGATGCGGACACGCGTGACGACGCCCGCAACGCCGCCATCGCCTTCGCGGCGTCGACCGACGCGGCGATCCTCGAGCTGGTCGCCGCGCAGGAGACCGCCGCCATCGCGCTCCTCTCGGCCCACGCGGCCGACCCCGGCGCGCTGCTCGAGGCGGTGCGGCGGCCGCAACCGGCGCTCGTGGCGCTCGCCTGGTACGGCGCCGGCAGCGCGCCGCTCGCGCTGTCGCCCGCCGACACGCCGCTCACCGGCTGGCCTGCGCCCCGAGCACCCACCGGTCGCTTCGCGCTCGTCTCCGGGCCCTTCGTTCAGGGGGCGCCGCAGACCTTCTTCCTGATGGTGCCGGTTCGGGGTGCGGGCGGGCGCGTCGAGGGCGTCCTCGTGGGACAGGTCCTCGCCAACGCGTTCGCCAGCCGCATCCCCATGCCCCGGATCGAGCGGGGTCGGCCGGTCCTCCTCGACGCGGGCGGTCGGGTGCTCTTCGCCGCCGGCGCGCCCGACCTTCCGATCGAGGCCCGCGACTGGTCGCAACTGCCGGGCGTCGCCCAGGCGCGCCGCGGAGAGCCGATCGCGGTGGCGCGGATCGACGTGCCGGGCGAGCCGGCGCCGGCCCTCGCCGGCTTCGCCCCCGTCGGCGGCACCGGATGGGTTGCCGGCGTCACGCGCCCCCGCGCCGAGGCGCTGGCCGCGGGGCGCGCCGGGCTTACGGCGCCGATCGTCGTCTCGGCAACGGCGCTCCTCGTCGGCCTCGCGGGCGCCTTCCTCTTCGCGCGGCGTCTCGCCCGTCCCGTCGAGCGGCTGGCGGCGGCCGCACGAAGCGGCGGAGAGGCGTCGTCCGCCGTGCCGCCCGACGCCCCGGAGGAGTACGTGCACCTCGCCCGCGCGGTCGCCGCGACGGTGCGCGAGGCACGCCGGCGCACGGCCGAGACGGAACTGATCCGGCGCCATCTGCAGGCGCTGCTGGCCGCCCTGGCCGATCCGGCCGTGATCACCGACGCCGAGGGCCGTCTCGCCGTGGCCAACCCGGCCGCCGAGCAGATCCTCGGCCACGCCGCCGACGGCGGCGTGGCGCCCTACCCGGTCCTGGACCTCGCCGGGCGCCCCCTGGCCGCCGACGACCTGCCGGCGGCGCAGGCGGCGGCGACGGGCCGCCGGGTTTCCATGGTCCTCCAGGTTGGTCCGCCGGGCGGCGACCGCCGCGTCCTCTCGGCCGACGCCACCCCGGTGGTGGACGACACCGGCCGGCTCTCGGGGGTCGTCACCGTCTACCGCGACCTCACGGAGCGCCGCGAGACCGAGCGGCGCCTCGGCGAGGTGAGCGCGGAACTGCGCTCGCGCACCGAACTCGTCGAGGCGCTCTTCGCCCGGCTGCCGGCCGCGCTGGCGCTGGTCCAGGGTCCCGACCTGCGCCTGCGCGCGGCCAACAGCCGCTTCTTCCAGCTTGCCGGCGTGACCGAGGGGCCGCTGGCCGGCCGCAAGCTGGCCGACTTCTTCCCCGCGGCGGTGGCCGCCCAGGTGGCCGGCTGGATCGCCGCCGTGCGGGAGACCGGCACGGCCGGCCGCGGCGTCGACGTGCGCATCGACGGCGCCCGGCGCGACGCCGCCTACTGGACCTACGCGGCGGTGCCGCTCAAGGACGGGACGCGCGACACCGTCCTCCTCGCCATCACCGATACGAGCGAGGACGTCGCCGCTCGCGTCAAGGCCCAGCGCGCCATCGACCGCGTCGAGCAGAAGGGGGCCGAACTCGACGCGGTCCTCAAGACGCTCGCCGACGGCGTGGTGCTCCTCGACGACACCGGCCGCATCGCGGCGATGAACCGCGCCGCCGAGCAGATCCTCGGCCGCCCGTCGGAGAAGGGGGTGCGCCCCCGCCTCGAGGACTACCCGCGCCTGTCGCGCCTCTTCGATCCCGCGGGCGGCGGCGTCATCCCGCCGGACGCCCTCCCCTGGCGCCTCGCCCTGGCGGGCGAGCCGGTCGACCGGCGGGAGGCGTACCTCGTCACCGAGGCGCTCGAGAAGCGCTTCCTCGCGCTCTCGGCCGCGCCGCTCAGGACGCGCCGCGGGCGGCTCATCGGCGCGGCGGTGAGCTTCCGCGACATCACGCGGGAGAAGGAGGTCGAGTCCTTCAAGCTGCAGTTCATCGCCCGCGCCGCCCACGAACTGCGCACGCCGCTCACCACCATCAAGGGGAACCTCCTGCTCGCGCTCAAGGGGCGGTTCGGCGCCCTCGCCCCGGCCCAGCAGGAGGCGCTCCGCGTGGCGACGCGCAGCGTCGACTCGATGGTCTCCCTGATCGACGACCTCCTCGACCTGACCCGCTTCGAGACCGGCCGGCTCAGGCTCTTCGGCGAGGAGGTCGCCCTCGAGTCGATCGTCGACCGCGCCCTCGCACAGCCGCGGCTCCTCGCCGCGGCCAAGGGCGTCTCCGTGGAGATCCACCCCTCGGTGGCCGGCATCGTCGGCTACTGGGACGCGGCGAAGGTCGAGCAGGTCCTCGCCAACGTCTTCTCCAACGCGGTCAAGTTCACCCCCTCCGGAGGGCGCGTGGAGATCCGCGCCTACCCCGAGGCGCACCTCGTCACGCTCGCGGTCAAGGACACCGGCATCGGGATCCCCCGCGACAAGCTCGCGCTGGTCTTCCAGCCCTTCGTCTCGCTCCACCGGCAGGACCAGAAGGCGCCGCGGCAGCGGGGCACCGGCCTCGGCCTGTCGATCGCGCAGAGCATCGTCGAGGCCCACGGCGGCCGGATGTGGGCCGAGAGCGAGGGGCTCGGCCGGGGCACGACCATCTACCTCACGCTGCCGCTCGATCACCGGCGGGCCGAGCGGGTGCGGCTCGACCGGCCGGCGCGCGTCCTGGCCGGCAGCACCCCGATCGAGCCCTCGACGGTCGCCGACCTCTCGGCCGACGGTGCGGCCATCGTGGCGCCGAACGACCTCCTCTCGGCGCGCGAACTGACCGTGGAGATCGAGATGCCGGGCGGCGCGGTTCGGGCGGTCGGGGAGGTCGTCCGGGTCGAGCCGGTCGAGGGGAGCACCCGCTGCAAGGCCGGCATCCGCTTCCGGGAGATGCCCGACGCGGCGCGGGCCGTGATCGTCGACTGGGTCAGGCGGATGCGCAGCGAGCGCGCGGCCGGCTAGGACCTCGCGCCTCGCCGCCGCCCCGAAAGCAGCGTCTCGGCCGCCTCCTTGAGCCCGACCGCCGCCCCGAAGAGGCGCGCCACCGGCTCCTTCAACCTGGTCGTCGCGTGCTCGATCCGGTCGAGCCGCGCGCGCGTCTCGCCGGTGAGCCGTTCCGCCTCGAGCAAGAGCCCGTCGATGCGCGCGAGGACGCCCGGCAGCCGCTCCGCGGTCTCCGACAGCGTCCGGTCGAGCGACCGGGCGGCCCGCCGCAGCTCCAGGAGCGCCGGCACGAGCGCGGCCGCCACGGCGATGACCGCGAGCCCAATGGCCAGGACCACGAGTTCGGTGATGGTCAACGTCCGCCCTCCCCGCGAGGCAGCAGGCGTCGCCTCGCCGAGCGGCAGTCTAGCCGACGGGAGGGACCTCTGCCCGGCTCGCCGAAGGGGCGGCTCCCGGGTCAGCGCCGCCGGGCGGCCGCGGCCGGGGGGTGAGCGGCGCCGCCGTCGGTCGCGATGAGGGCCGGCGCCGGGGGAGGCTCGGCTGACTCGGTGCCGCCGTGCGGCCCACCGGGCGGCATGGCGACCAGCGGCCGGTCGGCAGGGGGTGGTGAGGGCGCGATCGAGGCGTCAGGGCCCGTGCCCGTCGGGGCGGCCGGCGCGGTCACGGACTCCGCCGACCCGACCGCGGCCGGGACGCCCCTGGCCGGCGCGTCGGCGCCGCGGTCGGCGGGGGACGGCAGGAAGTGCACGAACAAGGCGCTGCCCGCTCCGGCAAGACCGAAGAGGACGCGTCCGACACGGCGGGCGGTGAGGCTCACGAGGCATTCCCGGTCGGGGCGGGCGTCCGGGCGGCTCCCGCGCGCGGCCGCGCCGGCGTCGGGCGCGTCGACGGCCAGGCGTGGGGGACGAGGACGCAGGTGGGGGCCGCGGCTGGCGCGGCCCCGGATTCGAGGCATCTTCGGGCATGCATGATCGGGCTCGTCGTTCGTCGGCTGCCGCTACTTGTGTCGCTCGGTGGCCTTCTTGCCTTCCTCCACCAGCTCGCGCACCCGCTGTCCCCCCTTCTTGCCGATCGTCTCGTAGAACTGCGGGCCGTGCTTCTCGCGAGTCGCCTCGCCACCCTTCTGGCCGATCGTCTCGTAGAACTGCGGACCGTGGCGCTCCTTGGTGGTCTTGCCGCCCTTCCGTCCGGCCTCACGGACGGTCATCTCCCCCCCGGTACGCTTCTTGGCTGCCATTCGTCTCGTCACCTCACGCCCGCGGCGTCGCGCCGCCGCGGCGTACCCGTCCGCTGCTTCCCCTCCCTTCCGATCTCGGATGTCCGTATGCGCCAGAGGCCCCGGGGAGGCCGGCTATACCTTGGCCGCGCGCTTCCCCTGCTCCACGAGTTCCCGGACCCGCTGGCCTCCCTTCTTGCCGATCGTCTCGTAGAACCCCCGGCCGTACTTCCCGCTCGTCGCCTCTCCCCCGCGACGGCCCGCCTCACGGACGGTCATCGGCCGCTCGGCGTTCGCGTTCGTCGTCTCGTCCTTCATGCCTGCTCCTCGAGCGCGTGAGCAACGGCGAGCCGCCGCGAGGGAGCGTCGGCCCGGCCGTGCTACGGCTTGACGGCGCGCTTGCTGCGCTCGATCAGTTCCTTGACGCGCTGGCCGCCCTTGCGGCCGATCGCCTCGTAGAACTGCGGCCCGTACTTCTCCTTCGTGGTCTCGCCGCCAATCTTTCCGCCCTTCTTCCCGATGGCCTCGTAGAACTCCCGACCGTACTTCTCGCTCGTGGCGACGCCCCCCCGGCGCCCGGCCTCGCGAACCGTCATCCCGCCGTCCTTCTTGATTTCCGACATGCGATCTCCTCCCTCTGTCGCCGCGAGCTGCGTGGTGGAGACCATCTCCGCCACGCCTCCGTGGACCTCGAGCAGGACGCCGCGGCGTCCCTCCGCCTGCCCGGGTCACGAGTGATGCCGCACGCTAATGCAAAGCATGGGCCGGAAGCCAAGTGGGCCGCCGGCCCCTTGGAAAGCAGCCGTCCAGGAGTCGGTCGGCTGTCCGGGAACCCAAGCGGAGGGAACGCGCCTTCCCTTTTTGTCCGCTTGCCCTGCCCAGCACGGAGTCCCGAGGGACCGCCCGGCTGCGGGTCAACAGGCGGCACGTCGGGCGGGGCTGCAAAGGGCAAGCCCGAAAGGCGCCTCGTACGGGCGAGGCGTCACACGAGGCTACGCACGAGGCGAGGAACGGCGCGCTGCGACAAAGCCTTGAGGGCAGGACACGGGGATGGGCCGGAGAGAGGGGGGTCCGTTCCGGCGGGGCCACAAGCCCGGGCGGCCCCGAGGACGGGGGCCGGCGGGCACGCCGGCGGCCGCGGAGGGTCCCCGACGTGCCCACAGAACTCCACTTCGTGGCTATTTCGTGTTGACCGCGAACACCACTTTCCACAGGTCCCCGCGCGAGAGCTTGTACTCGAAGTCGACGTCGATCTGCCCGTCGCGCACGAGCGAGCCGAGGTCGAGGTCGGTGCGCCACCCGATGCGCCGCGTGATGGGGTTCAGCCACTCCTCGATGCGCGCCAGGGCCCGGTTGGTGCTCTGGAAGTGGTTGATGATGACGATCTTGCCGTCGGATCGTGTGACCCGCTTGATCTCCGCGAGGACCCGGACCGGCTCGGGCACCACGCTCATCACGTGGGCGGCGACGACGTGGTCGAAGCTGTCGTTCGGGAAGGCGAGATGGGTCGCGTCCATCTCGATGAGCTCGACGTTCGTGAGCCCCCGCTCGCGCACCCGCCGGCGGGCCTTCTCGAGCATCTCCCTGGACAGGTCGATGCCCACCACC
Source organism: Thermodesulfobacteriota bacterium (assembly GCA_036562265.1). GTDB lineage: Bacteria > DASVDK01 > DASVDK01 > DASVDK01 > DASVDK01 > DASVDK01. Next base: position 9,645 of record DATCKS010000078.1, read on the forward strand.
TGGCAATGCGGCGGGTAGAAGTCGAGGGAGAGGCCCGTCCCCACGCCGACGTCGAGGACGCGCTGTCCGGGTTGGATGTTGAGCAGCCGGATCGCGTGGCCGAGACGACGGTAGAAGAAAACCTTGAAGACGTAGTCGTAGAGGTGGGACCACGCCGCGTAGATGCCCTTGATGCGCTCGCTCTCCATCCGTGTCTCCTCGGGAAGCGGGCTTGCGAGACCGGCACACCGGGGCAGGCGCCGTACCTCTGCCGGGGCGGCCTCGCACGGCACCCGTCGCGCCGACCGGGCGCACCGCCGCGTCGCCTCCGAGACCGCACGCCGCTCGAGGGTGCCCCGGCGCTCGAGGCCGTCGGTCGACTGGGCAGTCCGCGGGTAGCCTACTGCGGTTTCAGCGGATTCGCACCCGGAAAAACGTGGTCGGTACCACGTTGGGCAGGTCAGCGCCTGGCGGTGGGCTCGGTGCGGGCCGCGAGCCTCGTGCGACCGGGGGTGTCGGCGAGCAGGCGCGCGTACGATGCGAGGACCTTCCGGACGTAGCCGGTCGGCACCTCGCGTTCCTCGTCGATCAGCATCTGGACGGCGTTGGGGCCGATGTTGTAGGCGGCGAGCGCCGTCGCGAGGTCGCCGAACCGGGCGCGTAGCCGTGCCAGGTAATAGACGCCCATCTTGACGTTCGCCACCGGGTCGTGGAGGGTCTGATACCCCTGCCAGGGGAGCCGAAGGCGGGCCGCCAGCTCCTCGCCGACGAACGGCCGGATCTGCATGAGCCCCCGTGCCCCCACGAAGGAGATCGCGCCGTTGCGGTAGGTGCTCTCGGTCTCGATGACGGCCAGCGTGAGGAGCGGGTCGATCCCCCACCGCACCGACTCGTCGTAGATGGCCGCGGCGACCCGGCGCTCGGTCTGCCGGTCGAGACCGGTCGCGAAGCCGTCGAGGATCCGCGCGAGACGGGCGATCATGGCCGCCCGCTCGGCCTTCGCCGCGGCACGCCCCGACGGCGGCGGCTGGGCGTCGGGAGCCGCCTCGTCGGGCGGACGCACGTCGCGTGACTCGGCCTCCTGAGCCTCGACCGCGCCGCGCGGCAGGCGCGTCCCCGACCGCCCCGGCACGAGCAGGGCGTCGGCGCCGACCGACGCCAGCGCCGGCACCGGCACCGTACGCGCCCCGGCCTCGAGCGCGCTCCGCTCGGCCAGGGCGACCCCGGCCGCCACAGCCAGGCCGCCGGCGCCCGCCACGCCGAGCAGCCGCCGGACGGTCGTGCCTGCCGTACGTGTCGTCATCGCGTTCCTCTCGTCCATGCCTCGCGGCGCCACGCCAACAGGGTAGCAGCAACTCCCGTACCGGCAAGCCCAGGCTCCCTGCACGGCCGAGCACTACCAGACTGCCGTCGCGTAAGCCGGCGCACACCGGAGGCTCCCCGGCGGCCGGCGCGAGACGCCGCGCGGCACCTCCACGATTTCGGGCCCTGGCCCGTGACTTCCAGGTGCCGGAGGGAGGAACCGCTGTTCCACTTCTGGGCACGCGGCTCACCTGTCGGGCGAGCCAGCGGCCTCTCTTTTCCGTCCGGGCAGACGCCAGGGTTGTGGGGGCGCATGCCGCCTCGCCGGGAAAGGCGGGCGGCCAGCCGGGTGGTGCGGCCCCCGGACGGTGATGTATACTTGCGTTCCAACGGCCGGTGTGTTGGCTCTGCCGGCCGAGTCCCGAGAAGGGAGTCGCGATGTTCTCGCCGAAGAACCGGTTTCGGGTTCGACTGGAGAAGATCCAGCACCTGACGCCGCGTCAGCCGACCGGGCGCCTCTACCCGGTCGGGTACGAGCACGAAGGGTACATCTGGACCGAGGAGCCCGACCTCACCCACTACCTCCTCGGCCGCAAGGGCGTCGGCCCTGTCGTCGTGCTGGCGGCCAAGACGCCGGGCGGCACCGGGACGGGCGCCGAGGGCGGCGCCTTCCGCACCTCGATGGTCGAGGACGTGTCTCGGGTGCGGGCCGGGGTCTACCACGTCCGCACGCCCAACTCCGTCTGGCAGGTCGTCGAGCTTCCCGATACCGATCCCGTAGAAGCCGTCTAGCCCGCCCGGCCTCTCCTCCGTTCAGCGTCAGCCCACGGCTCGATTCGGCACGCGAAGGCGCGGGAGCGCCGGTCCGCTCCGGCCGAAGCGGAGGACGCACTCGCTCCTCCGGAGCTAAGGGACGTTCCGGGAAGGCGCGTCAGGCGGGGGAATGGAGGTCGCGCAGGGCGAGCTGCGGCCGCGGCCGTCCCTGCCAGTGGTCGAGTTCCGGCGTGAAGGCCGCCGTCACGCGCGCGCTCGGCAACGGGTAGCGGCCGCCCATGCGGAAGCCGATGCCGCAGAGCGACCCGGCCGCGTCGCCGGCCAGCTCGAGGCGGAGGTGGCGCCCGCCCCCCACCAGCCGCTGCTCGCGCACCACGACCTCGGCGGCGAAGAGCGGCTCGGGGTTGCCGGGGCCGTAGGGGGGCAACCGCGCGACGTCGCGCCAGAACGCCGTATCGAGCTCGGCCAGCGTCACGGCGGCGTCGAGCAGGAGCCTGGGGCCGGCTGCACCTCCCGTCTGCGCCCCCACCGCCCCGGCGAAGCGGGCGCGGAACGCCTCCACCCGGTCCGCCCGGACGGTGAAGCCGGCGGCGTGCACGTGCCCGCCCCAGGCGTCGAGGAGGTCGGCGCAGCGCGCCAGCGCCGCGTGCACGTCGGCGACGCCGGCGCCGCGCACCGAGCCGCGGCCGCGGACGACGCCGTCCTCGTCCGGCCCCTCCTCCAGGGCGATCACCGCGGCCGGCCGGCCGGTCTCCTCCGCCAGGCGGGCGGCGACGATGCCGACCACCCCTCTGTGCCACCCGACCCCCGCCACGACGATGGCCGGCGAGCCGGCCTGCAGGGCGGCGAGCCGGCGCGCCCTCTCGAGCGCCACGGCCTCGAGCCGCTGCCGCTCCCGGTTCATGTCGTCGAGCCGGGCGGCCAGGCGCGACGCCTCGCGGTCGTCCGAGGCGAGCAGCAACGCGAGCGCCACGGCCGGGTCGCCCACCCGGCCCGCCGCGTTGAGCCGCGGCGCGAGCCGGAACGCCACGGCGCGCGCGTCGACCTCCGGCGCGTCGGGACCGCCGACGCCGGCCACCGCGGCGAGCGCGCGCAGCCCCGGCCGCCTGAGCGCCCGGATCTGGGCCAGGC